>JAIORR010000156.1 GCA_021108055.1 Candidatus Cloacimonadota bacterium | reverse complement strand
TAAAAATCCGGAGACAAACTGATATAGTAAGATGGTTTGCTGAAATCGTATAGATCAGTATGCCAGGCAATATCGAACTTAAGAACAAAATAGCCCATATTCAATCTGGGACCAAACCCAAAACCAAGTTTAAGATCATTCAATCTGTCATTTTTATAGAGTCTGAGGTCTTCATGATTTTCCCAGACACTTCCAAAATCTATAAATGCACTTCCCCGAAGTTGATTAAAATAAAGCGGAAGCGGAAACGATAATTTTAAATTATCTATAAAAGGAAATCTGAATTCTACACTGGAAATTAGTTTCTTCTTTCCTTCGATCTCGTGGTTGTAACCTCGAACTCCATTATAAAAATCCATTACAAATCGCTGGTTCGTATCGCCTATGATAACTCCGCCACAAAGACGTAAAGCCAGCGCATATCTCTTTGCAAAGAATGTATAATTACGGATGTCGGAATAGAACACAGAATAACTGTTCATTGTAGAAAAACTTCTGTTGAAAAGAAGTGCACCCTTCCAGCCGGAAATCGGACCCACACTTCCATAGATGGCATTATCATGCACAAAAGTGATCTGCGGAGCATAGATATATTCACTTTCTTCTACTTCCAGGTTTTCCGATTCCATAAAATCCGGATCAAGATATTCTTCCAGCCACTCTCCGGCGATATCATCCCACCAGTCTCGTTTGATAATATTTTTGGAAAACATATTTTCAAAATCGATCCGCCAGAATTTATTAAAAGGATAACGTAATATTCCATATATCCCGTATTCACACTCCCTTTCTCTAAACAAATCAGATGGAGATTCATCGCTATAGATAATCTCGTATATCCATTCATCGTTAACGTAGAACCCGCCAATCCCATAATCTATCCTGCGTGCAAGGTAAGTGTAATTCAGAACAATATCGGAAGCATCGAGCGAACCTGCGACCCCAAGATTAATTCCTATCGCATGATTTCCCATCGCACTTGCGCATAAGTACCACTGGAAGGAGAATATGCCGCTCCGCCCCAGAGATAATCCAGTGCAAATTTCGGACGATATGGTTTGATGAGAGGTTCATTGATCTCTACCGGTTTACTATCCAGTTCTGCATTGTATTTCTGGTTCATACTATCTGTTTTTGTGTACTTCCCGATATCGATCATAGTGACATTATCGGGATATTCCGGTAATACCTTTTTAAATTTTCTTTCGAGTTTACCAAATATTTTGTAACGATCCAGATCAAATCTTTCATAGAAATCATCTTTGAATTCAAATCTTTCGGGAATTTTATATTCTGTGTATTCAAGGCTATCCAGCGGATTTGATTTAACATAAATATCCCAGCCGCCGTCACAGAAGCCGGAAAATATCAGATCATCATCATTAATATCACCGGCGAAAACACCACCGTGAACGTTTGTAACCTGTGCTCTCTTTCCTGTTTGCAGATCTATTACCTGGAAGTTGGTTGTGATCTCTTGTTCGGAAACAAACAAAACCTTGCTTCCATCACTATTCCAGAATGGAAATTCGTTATTTTGTTTATCATTTGTAACGTTGTAAAATTCATCTTCTTCAAGATCATAATAGTAAATATCAGCGGTCAGTTTACTGAAAACCTGATCTCTTTTCTCATCTTCGTTAATAGTTCGTTTAGATGTAAAAACCATCTTTTTATCATCCGGAGACCAACGAGGTTGACTATCGTAATAGTGATCATCCGTTATCTGAATAATTTCTTCCGTCTCGATCTTATAGATATAAATATCATTCTTCATATCTTTCTGAGCCGCAAATACTATTCTTTTTCCATCGTGTGAAACATCGATCTCGTAAATTGCGTCGAACCCGGGAAATGAAAATGTATAAATGATATCTCCTGTTTCAAAGTTGATCACATAAATTTTATCTCCAAATGAAGTCTTGGATACAAGAGCATATCGCAGACCATCCGGAAACCAACTCAGATTATTTCTCTGGAAATGGAATTCTTCAAATTTTCCAGAACTCTCACCTTTCAAAATTCTTTTATTCTTATATAATTTCAGGGTTGACCCTTTCCAGATATCTGTTCTGATATTTTTATTAGAAAAATAGACAAAATCATTCCCATCGGGAGAAAACCTGGGAGCAAAATTAATAAAAGAACCGTCATCTTTATGATTTGTTTTACGATTACAAACTTCATACAGGATATTAAAATCATCATAATGCGGATAGTATTTTCTTTTAAGATAATTCTTCCAGCGAAGTTGAATATCACTGAATTCCATTCCAAAAACTTTTTTGCAGGCAACATCCGTGGAATTATTATACCGCAAAGCATAGAATAATTCAATTACTGTTTCCCGCCCATATTCTTCTTCCACAAATACAAGGAAAGATTCTCCCAATCTATAAGCAAAAAATCCACCGATCATATTCAAGTCGCCGATTTGCTCGTTGTTCAGAAGATCGATAACGAACATATTATTATAAACATCTTCGCCGCCAACAGATTCAAATTCAGGGAAACCTTCCTGGAACCAGAAAGGAAGTCCAATAAGGCTCATAAGCCTGTTCCGGGTTGCATTCAGATCATTAATATAGGCATGAGTAAGTTCGTGAACAAATATCTCTTCCATCTTCTGGTAACTTCCATCAAATGGAACGGCAATTCTATTTCGAGCAGTTTCTGTGAATCCGCCTACAGCTTCGTTCAAAAGTGGAAATATGATGTTCGTTGTTTCAAAATCCTGATGTGATCTATAAAATATAACCGGGATCCGATTTTTTACAGGAGTTTTCAAATCCTCTTTTAAATGATAATAAGCTTCTTCCGCTATCAGTGCAGCGATCTTGGCGAATTCATTATCACCTTTTTGAAAATAGATATTGAAGTGCAGCGTTTCTATCTGTGCCCAATCGATTTTTTCCGGCTGTATCTTGTTCTTTCCAAAGCCAAATAACAGCATTTGAGAAAAAATTATCAGGATGAGGATCAATACTTTTTTTTTCATTGAACTCCCTAGTTCACTTCCACAGCAGATAATATTAGTATGCTGCGAAAAAATCAGAACACTTTTATCTTAAAATATTTTTTAGGATTTTTCTTTATATCCTTCAGAAGTGAATCGAGGCTTGCAGAAGATTTCAACAGGTTTTCGTAAAGCTCTTCTTCCGAAATGATCTTATTAAATGTGCTTTCTTCATTTAACATCTTTTGTGAAAGCAATTTAAAATTCTCTGTAATTTCGTTCATTTCCAAAAGGTTTTTATCCAGTTTTTCAAGTACATTCGAGGTCAAACTGACCGAGCTGGAAAAGTCTTCCTGATTATCTTCTATAAGTCTGGATAAACGCTCTGAGATATTTGATGCATTCGTTATCAATTTGTCTATCTTTCCAGCATTAACATCGATAGAATTATTTATCTTATTCACCATCACCACAGAAGTATCTACGATCGATTGAAGATTTCTTACAAATTCTCCGTCCTTCGTAACAATCTCCATTATCGATTGCAGTTCAAAGATCACTTCGCTAAGTTCGGAAACCAATTTTGTGAGACCGTAGCTTTTCTCTCCATTTTGAACTTCACCAAGATTCAGAAGTTCTCCCTGTCTGCCGGGAACGATCTCCAGCAGTACATCTCCCATCAGATTAGATTCCAATATATAGAATTTCGTTCCTTTTTTTAATGGAAACTCGATTTCCGCTTGAAGCAGAATAACCACACCATCGACTTCTATTTTTAATTCCTTTACACGACCTTTTTTAACACCATTTATGGTAACGGTGCTTCCAAGCTCGATGTTCCCTGCATTTTCAAATTTCACTTTCAGATTCGTATATTTGCGGCTTTCCAGGATTTCTGTGAACCAGCTATAACTCACAACCAGAATGATTATGGCAACAATGACGAACAATCCTACTTTGAATTCTAAACTTTTTTTATTCTGATAAAATTTCATTATAAACCCTTTTATAGATTATCTCATTTTAAAAACTTCTTCACAAAACTATCACTTGCATTTTTAAAATCATCATAAATTCCGTCAAAAATAATTTTCTTATCACGTATCATGATGATGTTACCTTTCACTTTATTGATACAATCCATATCGTGCGTTACGATTATCGAAGTAAGCTTGTATGAACTCTGTAATTTCAGTATCAGCTTGATGATCTCCTGTGCAATTATCGGATCGAGTCCGGTAGTCGGTTCATCATAAATAATGTAATCCGGCTTAAGAATGATGGCACGTGCCAGAGCAACTCTCTTCTTCATTCCACCGCTCAGTTCGGAAGACATTTTATCGAGCACTCCGGAAAGACCGACTAATTCAAGTTTCTCGGAAACCATTTCTTTTACTTGATCTTCAGAGAGCGAACTGTGCTCGATTAGCGGCAGTGCCACGTTTTGATATACATTGAGCGAATCCAGAAGTGCAGATCCCTGGAACAGCATCGCCATTTTTTTTCTAACAGTTATCAGTTCTTTTTTATTTAAAGAAAAAATATCTATCCCGTCGATAAGGATCGTTCCCGTATCCGGTTTTATGATGCCTTCAATTGCTTTCATTAAAACGCTTTTACCACATCCACTCTGACCGACAATGGTTGTGATCCGGTTTTTTTGAATATTCAGATCTATGTTTTCGAGAACAGATTTACCATCGAAACTGATGGTCAGATTCTTTATTTCGATCACCTTATCTAACCTCTAATCCATCATATTTTTTACAAACAGGAAAGAAATGCAGATATTCTTTTTCGATATCTTCATCGCTTTTAAAATAAATTCTTACATAATGATCGGAAAGGGCTGTCCAGTAATTTTTTGCTTTCTTTTCTATCACCCCTCTCAGAGCTACCCTGTTTTTTATAATAAACTCTACATATTCCTTCAATTTCTTTTCCGAAAGTTTCGTCAATTTATTACTTCTTTCTTTGATTATCTTTCCATTAATTTGTTCCGGCATTTCCGCTGCTTTTGTGCCCGGTCTTGCGGAATATGAAAATACATGAAGATATGCAAAGTCTATGCCGGAAAGAAAGTTATACGTTTCTGAGAAGAACTTATCCGTTTCACCGGGAAGACCTGCAATAACGTCGATGCCGATGGCTGTATTCGGAAGAATTCGTTTTATTTTCTGCAGCACTTCTTTGAAATCTTCAGTTGAATATTTTCTTCCCATTTTTTGTAGAAGTTCATTACATCCCGTTTGAAGCGGAATATGAAAATGCGGACATATTTTTTTACTTTCTTTAAGGAAACTCAAAAGGTCATCCGTGAAAAGCTGAGGTTCGATCGAACTTAATCTGATGAGCTTTACGCCTTCCATACTTTCAATATCTTTTAGAAGATGCGAAAGGTAATAGCCATCCGATCTTTCCCTGCCAAAAAGTCCGAGATTAATTCCACCCAATACAAATTCCCTGTAATCGTGCTCTATTAGCTTGTGAATTTGTTTTAGCACATTCTCTTTTTTTCGGCTGCGTGAATGACCACGAGCATAAGGCACGGCACAATAATCACAATAATAATCACAGCCATCCTGAATCTTGATATAAGCTCTTGTATGATTGAGCATTGTGGTGGTAGAAAGTTCCTCGAATTCAGGCGCTTTTAAAATATCCCCGAATTGATTGGTGGAAACCTGATTGATGCACTCCAAAATTTTACCTTTTGAGTTGTTATCTATTATCAAATCTATATCTCCCAGTTTCCGTATCTCTTCATAATTTCGCTGGGAATAGCAACCGGTAACTACAACTTTGGTCGTGTTATTTTTTTCTTTTTGTATAAGAGCTTTACGAATTGCATTTCGGCTTTTGTAATCGGTGCGATTTGTAACGGTACAAGTATTTATGATATAAACATCGGCGGTTTGATCGAAATCTACAACCTGATAACCTGCCAGAATGAAATCATCTAAAATACAGGAAGTCTCGTATTGATTGACCTTGCAACCGAATGTAATAGCTGCTATTTTTTTCTTTACCACGAAGTCACCAAGACACTAAGGCTGTTTTATTTTTTACCACAAAGTCACCAAGACATTAAGGTTTCTTTTATAATATTATTCTTTTAATTCCATCTTTTATTAATGGAACATAGAAATTAATTAAAAATCCAAGTCGTTTATTTGTTAGTTTCATATATGTTAAAATGTGCTTCATAAACAGGATTCATTTCACTTACGGATTTTATCTCACAAATTATCTTATCTTCAATTAATACATCTATCCTGAATGATTCATCTAACATTTTTCCATCGTAAACAATCGGAATGTTAACCTGTCTTTTAAATTTTATACCCCGTTTTGATAATTCGTAATAAAAGCAGATTTCGTATACTTTTTCAAGCAAACCAGGACCAAGTTCTTTATGTATAACATAAGCTGCATCAATAACTTTTTTTGCTATTTTTTCAATTTCTTCTGATATTGGTTTATAATTCATATTTCTTCTTCGTGTCTTTGTGCCTTCGTGGTTACAGTAATCCCCAGTTCATCTAATTGTTCTTTAGAAACTTCCGAAGGTGAATGGCTCATCAAGTCAGCAGCTTGCAGAGTTTTAGGAAAGGCGATAACATCACGGATAGATTCAGCGCCACTCATGACCATCACGATGCGGTCGATTCCGGGAGCAATGCCGCCGTGAGGAGGAGTTCCGTAACGCAGGGCATTCAGGAAGAAACCGAATTTTTCTTCCAGTTCCTCTTCGCTGAATCCCAGCACATCGAATATCTTCTTCTGCACATCCAGCCTGTGGCAACGGATACTTCCGGAAGAAAGCTCCAAACCGTTACAAACCAGGTCATAAAGCTGTCCTTCGATTTTATCATATTCCCCTGTTGCAAAATATTTCAGATGCTCTTCTTTAGGCAGCGTGAACATATGATGAGCGGTTTCCCATTTCTGTTTTTCCTCGTTATATTCAAAAAGCGGGAAGTCTGTTATCCAGACGAAATTGAACTCGTTCTCATTATACAGCTTCAATTCTCTGCCAAAATGATTCCTGATCTCAGCCAGGATTTTAAAGACCATTTTATCTGAATCGGCAGCAAAAAGGATGAGGTCGCCATTTTTTGCTTTGGTTTTTTTAAGAATTTCTTTTTGCTCATTTTCCTTCAAGAATTTTGTGATCCCGGCATTCAATCCATTTTCATCCACTTTACAGAAAGCAAGACCTTTACCTCCGAGATGCCTGGCAATATCTGTAAGTTTATCTATCTGCTTGCGGGAATATGTTGCACAACCTTCTGCAATTATGCAACGAACACTTCCTCCGGATTGAAGTGCAGTAGAAAAAACTTTAAATTCTGAATTTTTAAGTATTCCGGAAATGTTTACAAGTTCCATTCCAAAACGCATATCAGGTTTATCGATGCCGAACCTTTCCATAGCTTCCGAATAAGATAACCTGGGAAATGGAATTTTCAATGCAGTATTAATCGTTTTCTTAAAGATATATTCAAATAATTCTTCGATGACTTTAAATATTTCATCCTGAGTTGCAAAGCTCATTTCCAGGTCGAGTTGAGTGAATTCCGGCTGCCTGTCTGCACGCAGGTCTTCATCTCGAAAGCAGCGGGCAATCTGAAAATAACGGTCGAATCCCCCAATCATGAGAAGTTGTTTGTATATCTGCGGAGATTGGGGAAGTGCAAAGAATTTTCCTTTGTGGATACGGCTGGGAACCAGGTAATCACGAGCACCTTCGGGAGTACTCTTCATCAGAATGGGCGTTTCGATCTCAAAAAATTTATGATTGGTAAGAAACTCACGTATCGCAAAAATTATCTCATGACGAAGCAGGATAATGTTTTTCAATTTTTCCCTCCTCAGATCGAGGAAGCGATATTTTAGACGCAGGTCTTCTTCTGCCAGGATATTTTCATTTATCTGCACAGGAAGTGGTTCGGAATCGTTGAGTAGCAAAAGTTCATTTGCTTCCACTTCTATTTTACCGGTTTTCATTTTCTTGTTGATGTTTGCCGTATCACGAGCAAGAACTTTTCCAGAAACAGCTATCACATATTCGTTGCGAAGTCTTCCGGCTTTTTTATGAACTTCCCGGCTTTCCGGTCTGAACACTATCTGGATCATGCCGGTAACATCTCGCAGATCGATGAAGATGAGCCCGCCAAGATCACGACGACGATGTACCCAACCCATCAAAGTTACTGTTTCTCCAACGTTTTGTTCATTCAATTTTTCTGAATAATGTGTTCTTTTTGTATTTCTTATAAAATCCAGCATCTATTTTACCTCTTTAATATTTTAGAAATTCGACATTTAAAATTATACTTATTTTGTCAATTGTTTGGTTTTGGACAGCCATTCATTTCTGGTTGCAAAGCCCCAGCTTTGTAA
>JAIORR010000353.1 GCA_021108055.1 Candidatus Cloacimonadota bacterium | reverse complement strand
TCCCTCAGGCACTGCATATCCTGATTCTCATAATCAAATATCCTGGCATCTGTTCCTTCCGCCCAACCAAGAGAGTAGGAAAGTGATCCGACAATAAAATTGGAAAGCATTTTCTGGAGATTGACATCTACTCCTCTGGCTGTTCCGTAATTTTCTGAAATATATCTATACCATATTATCATCCAGTCATCCGGATCAACGAACTTATCTATGCTGATGTAATTGTAATTTTTTTTGTAATAGACGGTTATATCTGCCACGTAATTTTCATTGAATTGGTGCTGCAACCCGATTTCACCTGCAATAGTAACCTGCGGGTCAAGTTCAGGATTGGCAATTATGGTATTAGTTACTGGATCTTCACCGGTAACTGCATCGAGCCAGGTTGCGTCGGCATATACATATTGCATCTGGGGAAGTTGATTCTGATAATTGAAGGAAAAATGAAGTACATCTTTCATAGAGATAGCATGAGACACGCCCAACCGCGGAGAAACCATAAATTGAAGCCGTTTATCTCTATCAAATTTTACCCATTCATATTTATTTAAATTACTTAAAATCTTGTATCTTTCTCCCAGATACCATATATCGAGCCGTAAGCCGGCGTTCACCACTAATCCTTCCCACTCCATTTTATCCTGCAGATACCAGGCAAATTGCCACGGATCTGCTTTGAAACCATAAGTTTCGCCCGATGCTGCCAGCGTAGCGTTGTAGATATCATCCAGACCATAATGATAATAATATGATCCTGTGTAAGAATTATAAGTACTATCCTGCGGTATGGCATTATCTCTCAGATACCTGTCATAACGACCGACATCGATGTTCCAGGGATTGGTATGTTTGAATTTTTCAATGTGATGCTTAATCACTTCGAGACCGGTTTTCAGATCATGCACAGAAGTTGCCTGCCAGTTAAAATCTGTTTTCACAGTATATGTTTCGTTTTTATCATCAATATTTTTATCATAGATCGAACCCGGTATGATAAACTCTTCTATTGGAATATAATAATTTTGCCAGGGAATATCATATCTCCAATGTCCCAGATAGATATTATCACCGCCATATCCTTCTTGTGCCCAATAATCGATCCATTCACAGTAACCTGGAAGATTTTCAGCATAAAGATCGAAACCTTCCGGATTTTTGGCGAAGTAACTGTCCAGAGAAACTCCCATGGGACCTTCTTTGGCTTGTTTACGATATAACCCCATTTTGATATTAAGCAGCATATTCGGATTGATCAGGTTATCATAAGTTATCACAAACTGCTGCTGAGAATTCTCCTCTACTTTATAATGCTGCATGGCATAACGCCAGGCATGACCATACAGTTGATAGGAATTGTCATCTCCTCTAACTGCGAACGTTATTTTTTGTAACGGCGAGATCTGGTATTTCAGTTTCAAGTTCATATTATACAAATTATACAATCTGTCACCTATATCGAAACCTATAATATTTTTTCTATCTTCATAAGGATCATAAAACTCATAATCATTCCAGAGGATATCAAGATAACGCAATTCCTCGATTACATTCAAACCTAACTCATCTTTGAATTCCGAATCATGCCAGCGAGCACTGCAATTGAAGAAGAACGATAATTTCTGCTTCCAGAAAGGAAGAACAGGACCGGACAGGACGAATTTAACCCTGTCGGAATTAAGATTCTGAGAAGATAATAAATGATCTGAATTTATTTCGATCTTACCGGAATAATTTTTTCCACCTTCTTTGGTGATAATATTAATAATTCCGGATTGAGCATTTCCATATTCAGCCGGAAAGCCGCCTGTCATCACTTTCATTTCTTTGATGGCATCGACATCTATCGTTAAAGCAGCTTCTCCATCTACAATGTTGTTTACCGAAATGCCATCGATCATATAAACAACCTCATTTACTTTTCCGCCACGAATATGAAGTTTGCCGTCCGTAACGATAGCTCCTGCCTGAATGGCGATCAGGTCTTGGATATCTTGAACAGCCACATCTTCGATCGTCGATTCCAATATCGTATTTCCGGAACTGGTTTTAAGCCTGTCAACCATCTTGATCTTTGCTTCGGTGACTTGTAATCCTTCTATCTCAGTTGCCGATCTCGAAAGTACAATATTCAAAATCGTGGTTTCATCGGAAACGATCTTAACCGATTTCACTATATGTTTGGAAAATGAGATCTGATCGCAGGTCATTTCATAAATCCCCGGAGGTATATTTCGCAAGATGTATCTTCCATTTTCATCTGCTTGAATGCCTATCTGAAGTTCTTCGATAAAGATATTTGCATAAGCAACCGGCTTCTTGTTTTCATCTGTGATTTTGCCGCTGAGTTTTCCTGTGGTTCCGGCAAAAAGCAGGTAACTTGCCAGTAATAATATAATTGCAATTAATGCTCTTTTCATTTTTTTCCTTTCCGAAGCTTCCACCAAAGGAAATCTTCTGAATGAGATTCGGAAAGTTACTTTTTCCTGAATACCATGAACGATATATTATCTTTTTTTACGATCTTGAATCCCACACCTAACCCGTTTAAATGGAACAAAAAATTTAACGGGTTAAAAAGAAGTCGGTTAATTCATTACATTTCATAGCATTATCCGGCAACTGCCGGATCAAGATGACAAAAAACACTTTATTTTACAAAACTTATTTATCATCGATTGCTTTAAGAAGTTCTTTAGCAACTTCTTCATCTTCTTTGCTTACAAGGAATTCTGCGTTTCCAATTCCTGCTTTGGGAGTAAATTGCAATTGACCTCCAAAAACATTCTGCATGTGTTCGCCTTTAACGAAATATTTGATTTTTGCATCATCCAGAATTGATTTGATAATAACAGTCAGATTTGGATTTGCTGATTCAAATACTTTTACGAATTCTACGAATTCTTCCGGTGGAAGTTTGGCAACTAACGAAACTTTACATTCAGGACATTCAATTATCCCTTTCAGAAATTCACATCTGCATTTTGGACAGAACATAGTTTCTCCTTATTTTTTTGGTTGTAAATTCATAGATTTTTCCAGTTTATATTTTTTATTTTTAAATAGATCGAGGCAGGCTTCCACAACTTTTGCATCATAAAGAATATCTTTGTTCTGGTTAATTTCTCCCAGTGCTCTATTTAATGTGAATGCAGATCTATAAGGGCGATGAGAAGCCATTGCTTCTACAACGTCGGCAACAGCGATGACCCGAGCTTCAAGCATAATATCTTTTCCCGATAATCTGTTAGGATAGCCGGAACCATCTAATCTTTCATGATGTTGAAGAATTATTTCGGCAACAGGCCAGGGGAAATGGATAGGTTTTAATATATCATAGCCGGTTTTTGGATGAGTTCGTATAAGGGTCATTTCCGCACTGGTCAACCTTCGCGGCATACTCAGGATTTCTGCGGGGACCGATATTTTACCAAGATCGTGAATTACGCCAACCATATAAAGTCCTTCGATAGTATGGTCTGATAGTCCCATATTTCTTGCGATAGCCTGTGCTAAATTGGCAACTCTTCTTTGGTGTCCGGCGGTATATGGATCTCTGGTTTCAATGATTATTTCTGTTGTATGAATAATTCCTTCCAGTGTTTTTTTCAATCTATTCATAGTCAGATGAAGTTCTTTATCCGCTTTTTTATGCTCGGTGATATCTTCTCCAATTCCCAGGATACCGATAACGTTTCCTTTGTCATCAAAGCTGGGAGTAAGGGTCATTTTGCTCCATAGTTGACGTCCGCTCTTAGTTATCTGACGCAATTCACAAACAGCTCCTTTTTTTGTTTTTACAATTTGTTTTCTAATGTGATCTGCCTTTTTGGAAGTATTTATTCCGGAGTAAATAATATCGATCTTATGCTTTCCTACAATTTCAGAAGATTTGTATCCGAAAATATTTTCAGCTCCGGAGTTCCAGTATAGAACATTTTGCTGAAGGTCTGTGGAAATAACGGAAATAGCAGAAGAACTTTCCAGGATGTTTCTGAGGAAATTATTAGTTTTTTCGAGTCTGGTTTTTGTTTCCCAGCATTGCTTTTTTAATTGTTCAAGTTCATTTGATTTATTATTTTCCATACTTACCTACCCTAAAAATAATTTATTTTTGTATTAACACCTTATTTCTTCCAGCTCGTTTAGCTTTGTAAAGAACTTTATCTGCGGCTTTTAAAACTTTTTCCGGTTTTGTAAGAATTTTGCTGTAAGAAGCAACGCCGATACTTATTGTTACTTTTGCCGTTTTCTGGTTAGCAAAAGAATTATTTCCGCGATTTTCCGGACTGCTTCCTTTTCTTTCTTTTCCTCGTACGACAAATGGAGTGAATTCGATATCCTCTCTGAGTTCTTCTAAATATGGTTTGGCTTCATCTGCTTTCTTTCCGGGAAAGATAATTGTGAATTCTTCTCCGCCAAAGCGGTATGCTTTTGCATTTCCGGAGACGGTTGCTATTTTTGCGGCAACCATTTTTAAAACCTGATCACCGGTTTTGTGTCCGTATGTATCATTGAATTTTTTAAAAAGGTCGATGTCTATCATTGCAATGGAGTAGTTTCTTCCCAGATTCATCATGGCTTCGGACATGCTTCTTCTTCCTGCAAGTCCAGTAAGTTCATCGATATAAGCCATCGAGAAGGATGCTTCGATAGTTGTGATGATGAGGATCAATCCGGCAGTGGAAAAATATATCATCATTGCAGGCTGAACAGATGATGAAGAAATCCCGATGAATGCAGAAATAAGTGAACCTGCTGCTCCTGCCAGTTGGATATTTTTATTATTAACAAGATTGATCGAAAGGATCAACATAGCGGTGAATAATGAAAGAATTGATATGAAGGGAATATTATCAAAGATCAGATCATAGCTAAAAATTTTAAAGAAAAATTTCGAATGGAGAAAAAGCTTCTGACCTACATTCGGAAATTCTTTATTCAAGTCGAAAACAAACCTGGAATCGGGATTATCTACGATGTAACAAAAGAACCAGATGATAATGATCTGAAAAATCATTATAAAAAAACATGTTGTTCCTGTTTTAGAAGTGAACCTTCTTTTTTTTAAATTACTGAATAAAATGATATTCAGCGGCAGAATAAAAAGAACTATCTTTGGAATAGAGGAAATATTGATATCAACGATGTTAACCGCAAAATATGAAACGGCATAAGACAAAGAGACCAGTATTAACCCGATATTGTTTGTGCGCAAACCCAGGATTGTGGTAATGAAAAATAAAATGTAAGGAACCATCGGCAGGATTACAAGCAAGGCACGGAATTCGTTAATATCTTTTACGTTCTCTATGAGGCTATCCCATCTCCAGATCAGCAGTGATGCACATATAATGAGAATACCCGGTAGTACAAGAGAATATAATGAGCGTTTGGAAGAAATATTCAATTATCTTTCTCCTTGCTTAGATGATTATTCTTAAAGAAATTCTAACAAAGAAAAAATAATTAATACTATCTTTGTCAAGACTGAAAAATTCAATCACGACTTTTCTTTATGACTTCCTTCTCTTTTTTTCGCAGTTTTGCAAATACAAGCTCGTAAGAATCGTCTATCATTCTAAATATGATCTTATCCGGAATAGTGCCATCCAGGATAATAGTATTCCAGTGCCTTTTGTCCATATAATAGCCGGGAAGAACGGACGGATACATCTGCCGTAGCTGCTCTGCTGCAAATGGATCACATTTCAAATTTATTCGCAGCGGCTGTTCATTCAAAGATATAAGGACGAACATTTTGCTTCCCACCTTTATGACCATTGTAACATCGTTAAATGGAAAATCTTCCGTGACTCCTTTCTTCCGTGAACAATAGTTTCTAAGGATTTCAAGATCTATCATTTAAGTTAACTTTTCCTCTCAAAGTCAGAAAGGTATTTCTTCAAAACAAAATGAGCCATAATACCGGAAATAACATAAGCTGCGGCAACACCAAAAAATAATCCTTTCAGAGCGAAGTATTTTGAACCAAAATAGGCAAGTGGTATATATAACAAGAACATCTGAATGAACATAAGACCGGCAGCTTGCAGAGGTTTATGAAGAACATTAAGAGAGACGTTACAGAGATAAATGATCCCCCGCATACCATAAGAAAAGGGAACGATCGTTAAATATATTACTATAGTCGAAACAACCTGCTGGTCTTTATTAAATATTATAGCAATAGGTTTGGAAGCAAAGATCAAAATCATAAGTATCAAAGCTCCCCAGATCATTGCAAATAGTTTACTTAATTTAATTCCGCGGTGAACCCTGTCTAATTTTCTGGCACCGAGGTTTTGTCCGACAAATGGTCCCAGAACAGATGATAATGCTATTATGGCAGCTAATCCAAAAAATTCTATTCGGGAAGAAACTCCAAAACCGGCAACGGCTTTTGGTCCATAATCTGCTATAATTCTGGTTATGATGCCCATCGATACCGGAATCATTATTCTGGCACTTGCTATGGGTACACCAATGAACAGGATCGATTTCCAGGAAGCCAGGACTTCTTTTATTTTCAAATTGGCAAAAGATATCATTTTTTCCCGGTGACCCAGCACCCACAAAGCAACCGAGAATGTGGTGAATCTTGCCAGAACGGTGGAGAGGGCAGCCCCGGCAATTCCAAGCCGTGGGAAAGGACCGATACCAAATATCAACAATGGGTCCATAATGAAGTTCATAGTAACTGCAACCATCATTATTGCACTCGGTGTTTTGGAATCTCCTGTTGCACGGATCGCATTATTGCCTACCATCGGTACGATTACAAAAACCATTCCATAATACCAGATGCTCATATATTTTTTGATGAGCGGTAGTATTTCAGCAGTAGCTCCCAAAGCCTTGAACAGCGGATTAATGGTGGAAAGACCGATAATTACAAAAACGATAACTATTAAAAAAGCAAGCGTGAGTCCATCTGTTGTGAACCTTTGAACTTTGTGATGGTCTCCTTCTCCGATGGAGCGGGAGATCAATGCAGCAGCTCCCATCCCGATTCCCAGAGCTATGCTGTTTATTACCAGAACCACAGGAAATGTGAAGCTGAGTGCTGCCAGTTCGTTCGTCCCCAGTTTTCCTACAAAAAATGTATCCACCAGGTTGAAGGCAACCATCCCGACCATGGCAAAGAACATTGGAATGGTCAAGTTTATAAGCGTTTTGCCTACAGGTCCTTCGATTAGTTTTGCTTTTTTTATTCCTCTCTCAGCCAATTTAATTCCTTATATTTTATATTTATTGGAAAAGTTTATTTTTATATTTTAGAAGTCAATGTTAAAAATATTTATTGAAGCTCATTTCCTGTATCTTCTATCTTTTCCCAGAATAAGTTAATATTATTAAGAGCTTTGTCAGAAGTATAATAATCTTTATAAGTTTCTTCAAAAATCAGGCATCTTCGCTGAAATATTTTCCAAAATAATTTATCTTCAGAATCACTGATTTTCAGATTTAAATTCATTTGATTAATATATTTCCATAAATTTTTACGAACAAACTCGACTGCTTCAATTACGGAAGTATATTTTTCAATATTGAAATCTTCAAAATCTTTATCTGTATTAAATGTAACTTTAAATTGTTCAAAATATTCGGTACACAAATCTATTATCGGGATTTTGTCATTCTCTGCAATCCATTTTTCCGGAGGGATTTGAAAGAATTTTATTCCCAACTGGTTATCATTGATCTCAATATCTATTTTGAAGATATTTGAATCAAATTCGGCAAACGCAGATTTTAGTATATCAAATACATTAGAGATATTAATTGTATTTGCATCAAATTTAAGATAAAAATCTGAAAAGCTGAAATACCTGTTTGCGTCATAATGCCCGGAGCAGGAATTTGTTGTTAGAAAATGTGGAAGTGAATTCCATATTATAACTGCCTTCTCGGAAATTATATCTATACTGATAAAAGTTTCAAGACTGATTTTATTCATTACATTATTCCAGCCGGAGTTACTGATTTGCAGATCAGGGAATCTTGATTTGTAGAAATCGATATGAGATTTATTAACAACATCTTTTTTGTTTTGCTTTTTTGATGCAAATACTGAATAGATCTTTTTCAATAAAGGTATTTTAGATATTATTTCATCATTTTTAAAGTAATCAGCAATTTCCAAAGCTTTTATTAAATGTTCGGAACGTAATTCACCAAAAGGTGGTTCGAGTCTTTCGATAGAAAAGAGATTCAGATTTAATAAATTTAGAATGTCAGGTAGATTTTTGCACTCAGAAATATAATTATAGATTTTATCTTCTGTTAAGGTTTTATCATTTATTTGCAATTTGTATTTCATAGAATTCCTTTGTCGGATCAAACTAAAGCGAACAGATAGTCCAGTCGCACTATGCTTTTGAGAGAAGCTTCTTCTCTCATTTCAGCA
>JAIORR010000287.1 GCA_021108055.1 Candidatus Cloacimonadota bacterium | reverse complement strand
TGATATTCTTATTGCAATCGATGTGTCCGGTTCAAAATTAATTCCGGAAAAATTGAAAGTACCTTCGTGGTTAGATAACATTATGTCTACTATTCAGATATTGCAATCTTCTATTGTAGAATATCAAATGAAATTGTATAAACCGGATATTTATATTAAACCCAAACTGGAAGATATTAATTTACTTGATTTTGAAAAAGTTGAAAAAATCCTGTTAAGCGTGAAAGATGATGTTGAAGATTTTAAAAAAGAGATAGAGAAAAAAGCCAGTAAAAAATTATTTAAATTTTAAAATTACAAAATTATTAATAACTGCCTGCGAAATAAAAATTATTTTCCGAAATCTCGAATATAATAGAACTTATCTCGTTCAGAAGGATCATAATTTCTTCTTCCGCCTCTTCTATCCTTCTTCCTGCGATCTATAGCACCGATGCGAGCCATGTTAACCTGTATGATCTGACCATCTATATTGCTTTTATTTAATTTTTGAATTGCATATTCAGCTTCATTATTGCGCGGCATTTCTATAAAACCAATTTTTTTATGAATATTTGTTTTTTGATCATCAACTATTTCTACAGAATTAACTTCCCCGTAAGATTGAAATATTTCCCGTATTTTATTTTCAGAAGTATCTGCTACTATATTTCCAACAAAAATATGCATTGTCTCTACCTCCAAATCTAATTTTCGAATTTATTAATATCTTATTTTTCTTTTTTTAATTCAGGAAGATCGGTATGTCTTCTGCCGCCCTGCCGATAGGAAAATCTACGATCTATTGAACGAAACCTTGCTTCATGAACAGATAAATATTGACTGAGAAATTCTCTTCCATCAATATTATTTATAGCTTGTTTCGCTTCATTTTCATTTGGCATCTCAATAAAGCCAAAAGCTTTCCATACACCATTGATCCTATCGATAAGAATTGTTACAGATTCAACCGTACCAAATTCCTGAAAGACGTCACGTAATCCTTCTTTTGTTACCTCTCGCGTCATATTACCAACGAAGATATTCATAAAAACTCCTCAAAATTATTCCATTATCAATGAATACTTTCCTCTAAACACATATTTTTTTCATTTATGGTTCAAAATATGTCAAGAATAACTTTGATTTTTACAGAAAAATTTATTTTTTTTTAAAATTATTCATTTAAGAAATTACTGAAATGATCGATGATATATTAATAGAAATGGGGAAATAATAAGCAATGAATATAAATAAATGAAATCATACATCAATCCTTCATCTTTTCCCGCATCGAATAGATTTCCTCGATTCCATTATAAACAGCCAGTATTTCTGCAACAATAGCGATGGCGATTTCCTGAGTTGTAGTTTTTCCAATATTCAAACCGATGGGCGCATATATCTTTTCTAACAGGTTTCCTTTAATTTTTTTTCCTTTTATCTTTTTAAACGCTTCTTCCACTTTTATTGTGGAGCCTATCATTCCGATGTATTTAACATTAATGTTTTTCCTGCAGAGGTTTTCCAGTATCTCATTATCATGAATATGACCATGTGTGAAAATGATAACCGCATCATTCTCCCTGGGAGAGAATTTATTTAGATATTCACTGTAATCGATAGCAAAAACTTCTTTAGCTTCAGGGATCCGTTCTTTATTGGCAAAGTCTTCACGGTTATCTATCACAATGCAGTAAAACCCGATAGAGCTTAAAACGGGAACAACACTTCTGCAGAGATGTCCGGCACCAAAAATATAAATCTTTTTTGCAGGTGGAAAATACTCGAAATAAACTTTTGCCTTTCCCCCACACTGCATCCCGATACCTTCTGAGGTTTCGGTAAGTTCAAATGCCAGGAGACAATTCTCTTTTGTTTTATGCAGGTCTTCGCATTTATCCAGCACCATCAATTCCAGTTTTCCGCCGCCTACCGTTCCCTCGAACGTTCTATCTTGATAGGATATCAATTTGAAACCGGTTCTGCCAGGGGTTTTTTCCACACCTTCTACAACAGTTGCCATTACAAAAGCAATTCCATTTCGCTGGTTTTCCACTGCTCTTTTTAAAATATCAAATACTGGTATTTCCATGTTTATTCCCCCATTTTATATCTTTGAACGTATTCAGGTTCTGGAAGATAACTTTATCGTCAACTTCAATGTATTTTCTTTTTTTATTATAAAGTGATATAACTTCCCGCAGGTTTGATCTATCCTGGTTTTTCAGGATCAATTCTTTAAAATACGGTGAAAACAATATCGGATGTCCTGCACGTTTTTTACTGTTTATTTCGCATGACGGTTGAAAGATGAAATGATCTTCATCCAGAAAATCAATAAGCTTTTTATAAATTGCAAGTGGTACAAAAGGCTGATCTATCATTTGCAGCATAACCGGATGCTTTCCTGTGGTTACGGAAAACCCCTTTAAAATGGAAGAGAACATTCCGAGATGATGTTTTTCATTGAAGATGAATTCGATTTTATCCAAAGGAAATTTCTCGTTTTTCACTACCTGCTGAACATTCTCAAAATTATCTCCCAGAATGATATACACTTTTTTAGAAAAAGAAAGCATCTTTTCCAGGATAATGCTTATAAGCTTCTTCCCATCGATTTCCAAAAGAGCTTTTTCTGTTCCCATTCTGCTGGACTTACCGGCAGAAAGTAATATCGACTCGATCTTTGTTTTCATAACTTCCAAACTAAATTTATTGACACATTTAGGTCTATAAATAGACATATCCAAAAATTAAATTTGAAATAAAAATGTCAAATTTTATCATTACAGGGGTAATATGGAATTGAAGAAGGATTTGATAGATCAGGTAAATCGCTTAACAAATATTGGAATTGCACTTTCTTCCGAAAAAGATATAAATAACTTTTTTAAACTGATCTTGGATGAAGCAATAAATTATACGAACTCGGATGGAGGAACTGTTTACACGGTTTCAGAAAATAAAAAAAGTGTCGATTTTAAAGTGATATGCACACGTTCAATGAATTTGCAGCTTGGAATCGCTGATACTTCCAAATGGCCCAGCGTTCCGCTTTATGAAAAAAATGGTGAAAAGAACATAAAGAATTTTGTTTCTTATGTTGTTCACACCGGAAAATCTACCAGCATCGATGATGTATATAACCAGAATATTTTTGATAACAGCGGAACAAAGAAATATGACAAAATAAATAACTACCGCTCGATATCGATGGCTGCCATTCCATTAAAAAACCACGAAAATGAAGTACTGGGCGTGATCCAGTTGATTAATGCAATGAACGAAAAAGATGAGATCACCCCTTTTACAGAGCAGCATATCACGATGTTGACTTCACTTGCTTCGCAGGCAGCAATAGCTCTTTCCAACAAAAAACTTATCGAAGGTCTGGAAAATCTCTTGTACCAATTCATCAAAAGTATTGCGGCAGCAATAGACCGTAAATCTAAATATACGAGCGGACATATCAACAGAGTGGCTACGCTTTGTGAAGAAATATCAAGAAAAATTCAGAAGGACAAAGTGTATTTCAAAGACTTGCATTTTTCCGAGGACGAACTTCAGGAGATCAGCCTTTCGGGATGGATGCACGATATAGGCAAGATCACCACTCCCGTTTATGTTGTGGATAAGGCAAAAAAACTGGAAACGATCTTTGACAGGATCGAACTGGTAGAAACAAGATTTGAATTGATAATCTCACTTATCCAAAATGATATTATCCGCTCTCGGGATGATAAGAGAAAGCAGGAATTAAACGACAAATTGAAATACCTTGAAGAAGATCGGGAATTCGTGGAAAAAGTCAATACCGGTGGTGAGTTCATGAAAGATGAAGACCTCGATAGAATCGATAGAATTTATAATTTCAAGTATGAAACCGGTGGGAAAAAATACTTCCTGATAAACGAAAATGAAAAAACAAATCTTTCCATCAGGAGAGGAACACTGCTTCCCCAGGAATTTGATAAAATGCGTGAACATGCCATTGTAACTCACGAAATGCTTTCCAAACTTACCTTCCCCAAAAAATTCGGTAACGTTCCCCTTTATGCTTCTGCACATCACGAAAAACTTAACGGGCAAGGTTACCCATTCAAGCTTACCGCAGACGAACTTCCCGTTCAAGCCCGCATCATTGCTGTTGCTGACCTCTATGAAGCACTCACCGCTTGTGATCGACCATATAAAAAAGGAAAAACTCTATCCGAATCCCTGAGGATCATGGGTTTTATGGCTAAAGATGGAGAGATAGATAAAGACCTGTTGAATTTATTTATAGACTCCGGGCTATACCTGGAATATGCAGAAAAATTCCTGAAACCGGAACAGATAGATGAAGTAGATACAGAAAAGATCAAAGCAATGTACAAATAAAAATGAATGAACTATCGAAGAGCCACTTAAAAGAATTGTGCAAACTTAAACAGAAGAAATTCAGGGAAACCACAGGAAAAGTCATTATCGAGGGAACCCGGCTGATAGATCAGCTTTTGCAAAGCAAAATAATATTGGAAGAAATATACACTTCCAATGCAGATAAATTAGAGAACTCAGATTATTCATCTTCAAAAATATTCCACGCAGAAGAATTTCAGTTAGAAAAATTATGTTCTACAAAACATCCACAGGATATAGCTGCACTTATCGAAGCAAAGACAAATCCTATAAAGGATAAGAAATTCCTTTTATACCTGGATGGCATCGGTGAACCGGGGAACCTGGGAACGATCATCAGAACGGCAGTTGCTGCTGGAATTTCCGGCATTATTCTTTCTCCGGATTGCTGTGAAGTGTTCAATCCAAAAGTCATACGTGCATCTCTGGGAACTGTGTTTTTCCTGCCTATGGAAATTCATGATGAGAACTGGCTGAAAATGCAGGATGCAAAGATCATCGTTACCACTTTAAATAAATCGCTCTCCCTTTTTGACTTGAAACGACCGGAAGGAAATATCATCCTCGTTCTGGGTTCGGAAGCGGAA
Source organism: Candidatus Cloacimonadota bacterium (assembly GCA_021108055.1). Taxonomy (GTDB): domain Bacteria; phylum Cloacimonadota; class Cloacimonadia; order Cloacimonadales; family TCS61; genus JACNIV01. Next base: position 3,446 of record JAIORR010000287.1, on the reverse strand, counting down.
GGAGTCAGAAAAGAGATTATAGAATTAGCTGATTTCAAGGTTAAGATACCAATTTCTAAAAATATCGAATCGATGAATGTGGCAGTTGCTGCCGGAATTGCAATGTATCATCTAATGCTGACAGATGAACACGGGAAATAAGCAATTTATGTTCTTCCTGAACATCGAGAATGAAAGACACAATTTCTGCTTTAACTTCTAAAAAACTCTGGCTTGCTCCACTTGCCGGCATCACAGATAAAGCGTTCAGAACGATCTGTAAACAATGCGGAGCAGATGTAGTTGTAAGTGAAATGGTAAGTGCAGATGGCTATATTTACAATATAAGCAGAAGCATGAAATATGTAGATTTCACAGAATTTCAAAGACCGTTCGGAATACAGATATTTGGTTACAAACCATCTATAATGGCAAAGGCTGTAGAAATGATATTGGAAAAAAGACCTGATCTTATCGATATAAATATGGGCTGTCCCGTGAGGAAAGTGATAAAAAGGGGTGCCGGTTCCGCTTTGATGAAAACTCCCGAACTTGCAGCCGATATCATCTGTGAAGTAAGAAAAGTTCTTGATGGAACCAATATCCCCTTATCTGCAAAAATTCGTTCCGGCTGGGATGATTCCAGTATGAATGCTGTGGATTTTGGCAAGAAAATGGAAGATACCGGAATCGATATGATCTGTATTCATCCCCGAACAAGAAGTCAGATGTTCTCCGGTAGAAGCGATTGGACAGTGATAAAAAAATTAAAAGAAAAGCTGTCCATTCCGGTCATTGGCAACGGTGATATCAGAAATGCGCAAGATGCACAGAAAATGTTCAAAGAAACAGGATGCGATTCTGTGATGATCGGAAGAGGAATAATCGGTAACCCCTGGCTATTTGCAGAGATTAAAGAAATTATATCAAATAGAAATAACTTCTCGATAGATAACTCTGAAAAATTAAAAAAAATAAAAGATCATTTTTTATTAGCTATAAAAAATAAAGGTGAAGATAATGCTATCAAAGAAATGAGAACCCACTTTTCATATTATACAAAAGGATTCCAGGGAGGGGCAAAAGTAAGGGAATTAATAAACAGCAGCTTTAATAAAAATGAAATTTTAAAAGCTATCGAACAGTTATATCAAGGGAAAAGAAAAAATGAACAAAATTGAAAATCTTCTCTGGCGGGCAAAAATGCAAAAGGACAAGAACTGGCTTGAAGCCAGGAATCTCCTTAATGACGCTCTGGAAGAGGAACCGACTAACATCGATATTCTTAAAACTATCGCCGATCTTTATCAATCAAAAAAGCTATATCATAAAGCAATCGTATATTACCAGATGATCATTGTTCAGAACAAAGAAGATGAACAGGCAATATTCCGTGCAGCAAATTGCTTCCTGTCATTGAAAGAATTCAAGATCGCTATAGATTATTATGATAAGATCAAATTACCGTTCCCGGAATTACTCTATAATAAAGCATTTGCATATTCAAAACTGAAAAAAAACGATAAAGGCATCGAAATTTTAAAAGAACTACTGAGATATAAAGTTAGTTCGGAAATACCATATATTTTTATTGCCGAATTGTATTTTACAAAAAAAAAATTTAATGAAGCTATCTTTTATCTGGATAAGGCAGAAACGTCATTTGGAAAAAGAGGAACAATTTTCTACTTGAGAGGACTTGCCAATTTTCAATTACATCACTGGTTAAAAGCGTATGTTGAATTTCAGAACGCAGAAAAAATGAAAGTAAGAACTCCCCACTTCTATCGAACTTATGGTATTACCTGCGAGATGATAGGGAAAACCGCCAGGGCTGTCGATCTCATTTTGAAATGCATAAAGATATTACCCTTTGAACCTGCCGGTTATATTGAACTGATAAATTTATATCTGAATCACAACAGGACGATGGAAGCATATTCGATCGTTAAACTTGCAAAGAAAAACCTGCCTACTTCCATAACTATTTCATTGCTGTATAATAAAATACTGGAAAATTTGAATAAAAAAGAATGATTTGGTTTACTTTAAAAAACAAAAGATAGTGAAAAAAAATGCTTGAATATTTGAAATTTTTCTGGTGGATGATCGCAATTATTTTCCATGTTCTGGGAGTTATTGCTGCAATCGATGCAATAATGAAAGGACGTACAGCTCAGGGTTCGATAGCCTGGGCTATCTCGCTTCTATTCTTTCCATACCTGGCATTACCGATGTATTACATTTTTGGAAGCAGAAGGTTTTACGGATATGTAATTGCCAGACGTTCCGGTGACCTGAAAATAAACCATATAGCTAAGAACCTTTTATCGAAATTGGAAGAAAATAATTTCTCCTATAACAATCCCGATACGAAATATCAGGTCGTAAAAGAACTGGCTCATATGCCTTTCACATGCTGTAATGATGCAGAATTGCTTATCAATGGAGAAGCTACTTTTCAATCCATTTTCAAAGAAATTGAAACAGCAGAAGATTACATTCTCATCCAATTTTATACTGTTCACGACGATACACTCGGCAGGAAATTAAGAGAACATCTCATCCGAAAAGTGCAGGAAGGAGTTCGGGTTTATTTTCTTTTTGATGAAATCGGATCTAAACGGCTTCCCAATAGTTATTTAGAAAAATCACGCAAGCACGGAATTAATATCTCTCATTTCAAAACAACAAGAGGTTGGACCAACAGGCTTCGACTGAACTTTAGAAATCACAGGAAGATCGTGGTGATCGATGGTAAGAAAGCTTATGTGGGCGGATTGAACGTAAGTAATAAATATCTGGGAACCCATCCGAAATACGGCTTTTGGAGAGATACTCATGTTCTGGTGGAAGGACCGTCCGTTCAATGTATACAGCTTTCTTTTATTGCTGACTGGTACTGGGCAAATCATTCTGTTCCGGAATTGAACTGGCAGCCGAAAGCTTCGGAAACAGGAAATAAAAAGATGATCATTTTACCTTCCGGTCCTGCAGATGATCTTGAAACTTGCGGAATTTTCTTTGTTCATGCAATTAATTCTGCCAGGCATCGTTTGTGGATCGTAACTTCTTATTTCGTACCGGATCAACAGGTTATTTCTGCTCTTCAACTTGCAGCCCTGCGTGGTGTCGATGTTAGAATAATCATTCCCCAAAAATCTGACCTGCGGATAACCTACCTTTCTTCTTTTTCTTATTTGAAAGAGATCATCCAAGCCGGTGCGAAAATATATAGATACAAAAAAGGATACCTTCACCAGAAAGCAATGTTGATAGACGATGAGTTCGCAGTTCTGGGAACAGCAAACCTCGATAATCGTTCGTTCAGAATAAATTTTGAGATCAATATGCTGATTACGGATAAAGATTTTGCCGCAGAAGTTAAAGAAATGATGGAAGATGATCTTTCACATTCTTTTCGGGTAGGAGTGGAAGATTATAAAAAACGTCCTTTCTGGTTTAAA
>JAIORR010000307.1 GCA_021108055.1 Candidatus Cloacimonadota bacterium | reverse complement strand
AAAGGTTTACCAGCAAACCAAAGGCTTGTAAACCTTTGGCTGGCGTATAAATCTCGGTGGTGAATTCTTTTGGTTCCAGTTTATCTGGGTTAGGTCTAACTAAAAATAGGAAATTAATAAACTGATCATAGTAATGGAAATTTAATATTCCAAAAAACGTTTGACAATAATCTATATATCCTGCGAATTCAAATCACAAAATTTTTTCAAAGGAGTTTATCATGCGAAACTATTTTATGTTTGCTGTTGTAGTGCTGTTTATTATCGGATGCAATTCAAAAGAACCTGAACCCGAACAAAAACTTCAGGAACCAATTAAGATCGAAGAAAAAGTTGATTCTGTTGTAGTGGCGGAGCAGGAACCGGAGGTAGAAAAAACAATAGAACAGGTTTCTGAACAAACAGAAGAGAAAGCAGAAAAAGAATCTCCTGAAAATGAAGCAGTTTTATGGATGTCATATCGCTCTGCAAAGGATGCTTTCAAACAGGCTCAATCGGAAAAAGACTACAGTAATCAGGTCAAGTATTTGCTGGAAGCTGCCGGTTATGCCAAAACATTGAAGCGATACGACATCGAAGCCTGGCAATATAATAATGCCGGTTTTGTGTTGATCGAAGAATTTAAAGTAAAAACAGATTACCTGTCTGTGATGAATAAGTTGAACAGTTTAGAATTAAAGAGTGAGATCGAAGAATATCGCCAGGAAGCGAGAAAGCAATTGAGTAAAGAAAAAGGATTGCTTTCCAAAGCAATTTCTTATCTGGAAAAAGCAAAAGAAATCGACGATAAGCTGGAAGGATCTTCGCGAACCACAACCATAGCCAGCAATATTTCTTTTGTGAATGAAGTATTGATCTTCCTGAAAGCAGGAGAAACAAAATGAAAAGATTAATATTTGCAGTACTTATAATTGTAATTACATTCGGCTGTACAACACGTAAAAAACAAGAATCATCACAATCCGAAACAGCAGTTACCGATTTTGAACTTGCCCGATATGTTGCAGGGCACACCTCGGGAAGCGTAAAACCAGATGCCTCCATCACCATTCGCTTCACTGGTAATCAAGTGGGGAAAGACATGATCGACAAAACAGATGATCTAATGGATATCTCTGTAACTCCCAAAGTATCCGGAAAAGCTGTATGGAAAAAAAGAAATGTTCTCATTTTTAAACCGGACAAAGCTTTTAAGAAAGGAGTAACTTACAATTTCAAAATTGATATTAAAGAAATAATTAAAGAAAAAGTATCTGTCAAGCCCCTGGAATTCAGTATTTCTGTTTTAAATCAGGACGTCATTGAATTCAGCGGAGATTTCACTGAACCGAAAGCTGAAGCAAATTCAATCTCATATTACGGTTCGATCCGTTTTCTTCTGCCAACTTCTTTGAACGAAGTAAGCAAAGCTGCTGTTCTGAAGGTTAATAAAAATAAAGTGAAATTGACCTGGAAAGTTTCAGGAACAGATTTCACTTTTATCAGTGAAGAATTTGAACGCATGGATGAAAAAATTCCCATCGATTTCAGGATCGACAAAACTATTTTGGAAATGGAGAACGATTTTATTCGCGAATCAAGTATGTTCAGTCTGCATAAAATGGCAGTGATACTGGTGAAGCGAACTCATGATCAGGAAAATCCCGGTATCGAGATCCAATTCTCCGATGTGCTCGATCCGAACCAGGACCTATCTGGCTATATTTCGACGGAACCGGCTATCGATCTTAACCTTAAAAAACTGAAAAATAAAGTTCTCGTTAATGGTAATTTTGAGTTTGGCAACAGTTATAAGGTCAACATCAAGAAAGGAGTTCTGAACAAATCCGGCATAAAATTGAAAAATAATTATGAAAAATATGTAAAATTCAATGATGAAAATCCTCAGATCATTTTTGCGAAATCGGGATGTTTCCTGCCTTCCGGGAATAATAAGAAAATCCAGTTCCGCTCCATAAATGTAAAAAGCGTGAATTTGAAAATAAAACATGTTTTCGAAAATAATCTTAATTTTTTCCTGCAGCAATCCAGCTTACAAAGCACACCTTCACAATCTGGCAATTATTATTACAGCTTCAACCGGGTAGGAGTGGAAATTGTAGAAAAAAAACTGCAATTGGGGGAAGTCCGCAATAAATGGTTACTTCAGGAGCTTGATCTTTCCAACCTGATACCAAAAGGTGATAATGGGCTTTACATTGTTGAATTAAATTTCAATAAAAAAGATATTTATTATCGTGGTGTATCTACCGGTGGGAAAGATTATTACACAAATCCGATGAACAACGGCTACTATCACCGAAATGGGAGAATCTCAAAACCGCTGATCTTGAGCGATATCGGTTTGACTTTAAAGAAATGTTCCGACAGATTCATAGTTTATACTACCGATATTATGAATGCTAAACCGCTTTCCGGCTGTAAAGTAGAACTGAAAACATATCAGAATCAGGTATTGGAAATTCAGAAGACCAACGGGGATGGTAAAGCGGAATTCAGTGTACCGGACGAAGATGCTTTCTTTGTGGAAGCTTTCCATAACGGGCAGAGAACGATATTGAAAACAAATGAAATGATCTGGAATACATCCAACTTCGATGTGGAAGGTGTGCAATATTCAGCCAGAGGTATCCGGGCTTATACATATACCGAAAGAGGAGTTTACCGTCCCGGAGATCCCATCAATCTTTCGATGATCTTCCGAAATCATCAGGGAACTCTGGCAGATGGACATCCGGTAGAGATCGAGATCCGGAATCCACGCAAACAGTTGATTGACAGTAAAGTATTAAATGATGGTAAAGATGGTTTTTACAACTATAATTTTACAACCAACTCCACCGATCCTACCGGAAATTGGAATGTTAAGATCAAGGTTGGAGGTAGTGTTTTCTATCATTCACTCAAGATTGAAACTGTTGTAGCAGAACGACTGAAAATCGAATTGATTCCAAAAGAGGAAAAAGTTTCATACGATATGGAAAAAATCGGTTTTGACCTACAGGCAAATTTCCTGTTTGGAGCACCAGGAGCAAATCTGCAATGTCAGGTTAATGCCGAAATTTATAAAAACACAACTCTTTTCAATATTCCACGGTTCCGCACCTTCAATTTTGATAATCCTTCTATAAAATATAAAATGATCGAGAGTGAGCTTCTTGATGAAAAGCTGGATAGTAACGGACATATCTCATTTGATTGGACACTGCCGATATTCAATAATGCTCCCACCGGCTTAGTTGCCAAGATAGAAGCCACGGTGAGTGAAAGTGGTGGTCGCAGCAGTAAAGAGAAAATGCTATTAGCAATAGATCCCTACAAAGCTTATGTGGGGCTGAATGCTTCTAAGAAAAAGTGGAAGAAATTGGGGGAAGCAAATCAGTTCCAATTTATATTGCTCGATCCCGAAGGTAAGCCGATGGTGGGAGAAGATGTAAAAGTGCGGATCTATAACAACCGCTATCACTGGTGGTGGCAATATGATAATGAGAACCGTCACTTTAAGGATGATACGGAAACCGAATTTGTTAAAGAGATCAAATTAACAAGCAAGGCAGATCCGGTGAAATTCGAGTTCACTCCTACAGAATACGGACGCTACCTTTTGGAAGTAACACATATAACAAATGACGGTGAAGGACATTCTGCAGGGCAATTTTTCTGGGCAAGCTATTGGGGTAATCCCGATCTTGGAATGCAGGATGCCGGCATCATCAGTTTGAATTCAGATAAAGAACGTTACAGTAACGGAGATGTGGCAAAGATTCGCTTTGATGCTCCCAAGAACAGCATGATCCTGGTTTCGCTGGAAAAAGGTGATGAAGTAATAGAAGAATATTGGCAAAAGGCAAAAGGTGGCAAGACGACGATCAAAGTTCCGATAACTGAGAAGATGGTGCCGAATATATACTGCTCGGTTTCCATAATTCAACCACATGAACAGACAGACAACGACAGACCGATAAGAATGTATGGCATTATTCCGCTTAATGTATTTGAAGCTTCCACCCGGCAGAAGATCACTCTGACCGCACCGGAAGTTCTTCATCCCAACGAAAAATTCAAATGCACTATTCAAACTAATGATCATAAACGAACTCAATTCACAATTGCCGTGGTTGATGAAGGATTGCTTAGTCTTACAGATCATCCTTCTCCCGATGCCTGGGCAGAATTCTACAAGAAACAGTTATTGGGAGTGAAAACTTATGATAATTATGGTTACATCATCGGAGCGAATAAAGGTGATATATTCAAATCATATTCCGTTGGTGGAGGTTTAGCCTTTGAAAAAGGACGTAAGAAGCGGTTAAGTCCGGAAGAAACAAAACGTTTCAAACCTGTTTGTATGTTCCAGGGTCCGATCTACACCGATAAAAACGGATTTGCCGAATTGGAATTTGAAATGCCGGAATATATGGGAGCGGTTCGCATCATGGTTGTAGCTGTCAATGGAAATAGATATGGAAATGCAGATAAAACAGTGGAAGTGAAACAGGATGTTGTTCTGCTTCCAACCTTGCCCAGGATGCTGGCTCCGGGAGATAAATTTACCATTCCGGTGGAAGTCTTTGCCACAAAAGAAAATGTAGGTGAAGTTAAATTGACGATAGAGACGATCGGGCCGGTTAAAATTTTAGGTTCCAAACAGAGAACACTGAAGTTCAGCAAAACAGGTAATAAAAGAGTAGATTTCCAGGCAGAAGTTCCCAAGAAGGTGGGAACAGCACAAATCATTATTCAGGCAAAATCTAAGGAAAGTGAGATCAGCAGTACTACAGATATTGCTATCAGACCTCTATCTGCCAGGATTTCACGCAGGGAAATGAAGATTTGCAAAGCGAATAAAACGATCGATTTCAATGTGCCCGGAGATGGAATCGAAGGAACGAATGAAGCTTTTATTTCTATCAGCAGGTTGCCAAAAGCAGATCTGGGCAAGAGAATGCACTGGCTTATCCGCTATCCATACGGTTGCATCGAACAAACTACATCTGCGGTTTTCCCTCAATTGTATCTGCGGAAATTCATTCAAACCAGGAATTTTGATGATGAAAGGATTACCAACAATATCAACAAGGGAATTAACCGCATGAAGAAATTCCAACTTCCCAGCGGAGGTTTTTCCTATTGGCCCGGAAGTAGAAATGTGAGTGATTGGGGAACCAGTTATGCCGGTCATTTCCTGCTGGCTGCAAAAGAATCCGGTTATTTTGTACCGGAAGAGATGATCAATAACTGGATTCGATTCCAGAAATCGGAAGCAAAAAAATATAATTTTCAGGATAATCATTATTATAGTTTACGAGAGCAGATTTACAGACTTTATATTCTGGCGAAGGCAGGAAAACCCGAATTGGGCTCGATGAACTATTTAAGGGAAAACCATCTGAAGAAAATGAATGATACGGAAAGATGGATATTAGCTGCAGCTTACATGCAGGCGGGAGTAAAAAACGCTGCTCAGGAAATAGCGATGACTACCGGGATCATTGTGAAAGATTATCTGGAAATGTCGGGCACTTACGGTTCGGGAATGCGTGATAAAGCTATGATTCTGGATGCAATGATAACAATGGAAGAAAAAGATAAATCACTACAGCTCTATCTTGATCTATCCGATCAAATTTCCCAGAACCGCTGGCGTTCAACTCAGACTACAGGATATACTTTGCTGGCACTGGGACGTTATATCCAAAAGTATTATGGTGAAGATACACATGATAAACCAATTACGGGAAAAATAACAGAAAGTAACGGACAGACCTGCAAAGTGAATAGTAAAGACATTGTTACGAACATAGATATTAACCAATCATTTGGCGATAAAGTTACATTCAAATCCACTTCTTCGATCAAAGAGCTTTTTGTTACTTTGAACTGGAGTGGAATTCCTCTGAAATCGGAAGCTGGAGATAAGTTTGACGGAATAAAGCTGAAAAATGAATGGAAAGATAAAAACGGAAATATCATATCCCCACAGAATCTTAAACAGGGAGATATTTTCACGCAATATATCACCGTTACAAATCTATCTAATCTCAACCTGAAAAATGTAGCTCTGGTTCAGCTATTGCCCAGTGGGTGGGAGATAGAGAACGAGCGGATCAATCCCGATAAGCTCGACAAAAAAGAGAGAATTAGTAAGAGGAATAAAAAGATCAGTACTAATATCGATTATACAGATATTCGGGATGACCGCAAAATGTGGTTTTTCAATCTGCGTAAGAATAAGTCTGTCACTGTTCAGGTGAAGCTCCGAGCCGTTACTGCAGGAGAATTCTTTATGCCTGCCACGTATTGTGAAGTAATGTATGATAATCGTTATCAGGCAAGAAAGGCAGGAATGGAAGTAAAGGTTTCTGCCCGGTAATGCAAAAAAAATATCGTATAGCAGTGATAGTACTTCTATCACTGCTACTTCTTTATTTTGCCATTCCTCTGAATCTGGATCGTTTCCATGATCACAGTACAATGGTTCTGGATAATGAAGATATAATTCTACGTGTATTTCTAAATGATCAGGAGCAGTGGTGTTTACCTCCTTTGCAGGATGATGTAATTCCTCCCAAGCTGGAAACAGCAGTTCTAACCTATGAAGATCGCAGCTTCTTCCATCATCCTGGAATAAATCCCTGGGCAATCATTCGAGCATTCTACCTGAATGTGAAATATGGGAAAGTTGTTAGCGGAGGCAGTACGATCACGATGCAGGTTGTCAGGCTGGCATCGCAGAATTCCCGCACAATTCCATATAAATTGCTGGAAATATTCCAGGCAATTAAGCTGGAATTAAAGTTCAGTAAAAAACAGATATTAAAGATGTATCTCGATCATGCACCTTATGGCAGAAATATTGTAGGGATTCGGGCCGCATCTTTGAAATATTTTGGGCGGGAACCTGAAAACCTTACCTGGAGTGAAGCTGCAACATTGGCTATATTGCCAAACGCTCCGGGATTGATCTCACCCGGCAGGCAGCAGCAAAAGTTGATTTCAAAACGAAACAAATTACTGGGAATTCTACTTAAACGCAATATCATCGATGAAGCTACCTGCAATTTGAGTAAAATGGAATCGGTACCGGATATAGTCTATCCGTTGCCGATGCTGGCTCATCATCTTTCACGGCAGGCTGCAAAAGAAGCAAGCTCATCGATCATTCGTACCACTCTTAACAAACAAATTCAATATGATACAGAGATAATTTTAACACAACAGGCAGAATATTTGCAATCCATTGGAATAAATAATATCTGCGCTCTTATATGTAGAACCGAAACAGGAGAAATTGCAGCTTATTGCGGTTCACAGGATTTTTGGGATAGCAAAAGAAATGGACAGGTAGATGGTGTGCAGGCGGCTCGTTCACCCGGCTCTACGCTAAAACCTTTCCTGTATGCTCTCTGTATGGACGATGGAATCCTGTTGCCCGAAACAAAACTGAATGATGTCCCAACCTATTTCGGTGCTTTCTCACCGGAAAATGCCGTGAAAAATTATGATGGACTGGTAACAGCTCACGAAGCTCTTGTGCGTTCGTTGAATGTTCCGGCTGTGCGGCTGCTCTATACTTATGGTCTGGTAGAATTCTATGAATCTTTAAAAGCTGCCGGCATTTCCACTTTGTTCAGGCGTTCGGATGACTATGGTCTTACCTTGATCATCGGTGGGGCAGAGGCAACTCTCTTCGATCTTACCGGGCTTTATCTTGGTCTGGGAAATGGAGGTCGATTTGGAAAATTACATTGGAATAAAGCTGATGAATTCAAAAACAAAACGCAGATCATAAGCCCCGGTGCTTGTTATTTAACCCTGGATATAATGCAGGATGTAAGTCGTCCGGGAGCAGAATATTACTGGCATCAATATGAAAACCAGTGGTCTCTTGCCTGGAAGACCGGAACCAGTTTTGGCAATCGTGATGCCTGGGCAATCGGGATCAGCCCGGAGTGGACTATCGGCGTTTGGGTGGGAAATTTTACCGGAGAAGGAAATCCGGCACTTTCCGGTGCTGCTTCTGCCGGACCGATCTTATTCGATATCTTTAATTCTCTGCCTAAAGATGCAGCAAAAAACTGGTTTACACCACCGCTGCAACTGACCAGAGTTAGCATCTGTAAGGATAGTGGATTTCTGGCTACAGAGAATTGTCCGCACAAAACTGAAGTCTGGGCACCGGAAAACATGAAGCCGCTTAAATTCTGTCCTTATCATAAAAAGCGGTTTTTAAATGATGCGGAGACTTTTACGGTTTGCTCACATTGTTGGGAAGAAGGGCACTATCACGAAAAAAGTATGTTGGAATATCCGCCTGTTGTAGCAAAATACCTTAGAAAACGCGGGCAGATCGTTCCTAAAATACTACCGCATAATCCGCAATGCGACCGTGTTCGGCAGGATAAAACTATCGAGATAATCTACCCGACCAGGGGATCTGTGATCTATATTCCCAAAGACATGGGCGGAATTAAGCAGAAAGTTATGATAAAAATAGCCAACAGACAATCCAGAATTTTCTGGTATTTGGA
>JAIORR010000074.1 GCA_021108055.1 Candidatus Cloacimonadota bacterium | reverse complement strand
TTCACCCTTAAAAAATTTACACATTATGAAACTTTATAAAAGTATAATACTTTTTTTTATTTATGCAAGAAATTATTCTAAATTTGAAATTAATTTTTTAATTATATCCTTTGAACTCAAACCTTCTGCTTCGGCTGCGAAAGATATGATGATCCTGTGTTGAAGAACAATAGTAGCAATTTCTTTTACATCGTTAATGGATGGTGTGAAACGATTATCGAGAGCGGCTTTGGTTTTGGCAGCATAAACCAGATATTGAGATGCTCTTGGTCCTGCTCCCCAATTTACCCATTTTTTTATGAAATCGGGAGCATTCTTATATTGAGGTCGTGTAGAACGTGTAAGTTTTACAGCAAAATCGAGAATATGTTCACTAACAGGGATTTTGGTTACAGCTTTTTGAATTTCAACGATCTCAGCTGCGGAAAGAACCGGAGAAATTAAATCCATAGAGTTTTCCGGATTTAATTTCACGATCTCTTTTTCTTCTTCATAGGATGGATAATCGATATTTATGTAGAACATAAATCTATCCAATTGAGCTTCGGGAAGAGGATAAGTTCCTTCCTGTTCGATCGGGTTTTGAGTAGCAAGAACAAGGAATGGTTTATCCAGATCATAAGTTTTATTTCCTGCCGTCACCTGGTTTTCCTGCATTGCCTGCAAAAGTGCAGATTGTGTTTTGGGTGGAGTTCTGTTTATTTCATCAGCCAGGATGATATTAGAAAAAACCGGTCCTTTAATATATTCGAAATATCTTTTACCGTCAGTTTTGTTTTCGGCCAGGATATCTGTTCCGGTAATATCGGAAGGCATAAGGTCCGGGGTGAACTGAATTCGGCTGAATTTCATATCCATTACCTTTGCCATTGTAGAGATCAATAGTGTTTTTGCCAGTCCGGGTACACCTTCGAGAAGGCAATGTCCATTTGAGAACAATGCGATCAGAAAATTATTGATCACTTCATCCTGTCCAACGATAACCTTTTTGATCTCTTCTAATATTTTTTTCCGTGCTTCAGCAAGTTTTTCCAATATCTCAATATTTTTTTCAGACATAATTACTCCATTTAATATAAAAGTTTAACAACTTTTCTGTGCTAATACTTTCTTTGAAACCAGATCATGAAATTTGATTTTTAAGGCAAGTAAAGAAAATTCTCCGATAAGAAATATCCATATCGATGTAAGTAAATGAGAAAAAGTAACGGCAGCACTTGTAAGGTTTTCATTTATTCCTACAGCAAAAGAGAAAATAAGAACCCACATGAACTGATTTGATCCGATCTGAGCGGGAGGAGTGGGCAGGATGTAGGTCAGGTTCATCAGTGTGTAGCCAAACAGGATTTTCCAATAACAGATATCAGAACCAAAAGCTCTGAAAACAGCAAAAATATAAAGAGCTTCCGAAAGTACAGCACACAAAGTAAGCAGGCACACGAGAAAAATGGCTGAATATCGGTTTTGCATGATGGTCATTCCATCCACGAAATTAGTAAAAAAATCTTCAAATCTTAATCTTAATTTCTTTGGTAATAGCTTCAATAGAGAATGAAGAATTTTTGCAGCTTTGCTTTTGTGATTAATAGAAAAGATCAGGAATCCCAGGAAGGCAAGGAAGATAAAAAATAACAGTATAATGATGATATAAAGAGCCGGATTCATTTTCACAGATAAAAGAGGGATCAGTATCAGAATAAGAACAATGGGGAAGAGATCACATAGTTTATCTATAAAAACAGTAGGAAGGCTTTTGGATATACGGACTTCTCTTTTGTTTTTCAGGATCACAGATTTAGCTACTTCTCCTGCACGGACAGGAACGAGATAGTTGATCAGGAGCCCGGACATGAAAATTGCAAAACTTTCTGAAATCTTCATTTTGTAAATGGGGTTTAATATTATCTTCCAGCGAAAGCTTCTGATAAAATAGGCAAACACATAAAATAATGAAAAGAACAAAACTGATTTCAGCTCGAAATTTTTGAAGTAATGGATAAATTCCTGCCAGTTGATTATTCTAAGCCAGAGGATCAGAAATACTATTCCAAGCAGAATTCCAATAAAGGAGTTTAATCTATTTTTATTATCCATTTTGAGAATCGGTTTTATCTATTTCACAAAGAACATAAAGATGATGAGTTTGTGATCTATTAAACCATTTTGGTAAATATCTTTCAATATTAGCAAAAAAAGAAATTGCTGAAGTGTTTTTTTCCCCTTTTTTCTCTGATTGTTCATCGATCTTCCATTCCCATTTGAACCCTAAAGGAGTTAAGATAGTTTTAATTTCACCCCTTAAAGGCATATCCCAGGTATCCATCCAGGGTGGAGTATCGATCGTTCCTTCTTCGATTATTTTCAATCCGGTTTTGCGGACGATTTTTTTTATTCCCTTGAAAGTCATAAATTTTGTGTGTCCATGATCCCATTCCAATTTATGATATTTGTGAAAAAGCCAGTGGACAAAAGTTCCGAGATTCCAAAAATTCTGTGTCATTATCATTACATATTTTTTTGAAACGCGTTTTAATTCTTCGATCAGTACTTCGGGATATTCAAAACGTTCAAACATGCAATAATTCCAAACAAGGTCAAATGAATCATCTTCAAAAGGAAGTTCATCAACCGGTGTTTTATGAAATTCAACTAAACTTTCAAGGTTATTTTTCTTCCAGACCAAAAGAGCATTATCGAGCATTTTCAGGGAAGGATTTGTTAGAAAAACTTTAGCTCCATTCCTGGCAAACTCCAAACTGTTGAGTCCGGGTACGCCTGTAACGCCATCGGCAGGAGATTCCAGCACAGAAGTAATATTGTATTTCTTTTGGATTTCTCTAAAATAGTCATCTATAACAATTCGTTCATATACAGTTCCAATTCCTTCGTCCAAATCTGAAGATGACATATTTAAATTTCTTTCGATGAAATTGAATAGAGTCGTTTTTTCTTTTTGAGTTATCTTTTTCATGAAGTTTTAACTCCTCCTTTTTTAAATAGACTTTTCAGAAATACTAAAAAAACAAAACATGTTGTTGGGATATAACAAACTATCCAGATTATAAGTGCGAAACAGCTTTTAATAAAACGCATTTTGCTCTCCTTATGAATTTTTAATAAAGTTAGTGATTTATTTCAGGCTTTTATACCAGTTAATTACAACTTTGAACTCAGGTATTGTTTCAATTGGTTTTAAAGAGAGGTCTTTGTAAGCTTGTATTGTATCGTAATATCTGTCTTTAGCAATAAATTCAAACCTGTTTACCCAGAGTTCATTTTTAAGAAATCGAGCGATTTTTTCACCTAATAACAATAATTCCTGAGGGACAATTTTTTTCCTTGAGTATGATTTTCCCTTTAACTCCTTATTGATAAAACAAACTAAATCTCTTAATTTTACAGGATTTTTATCTGCTATATTGTAAGCAACTCCCGATTTGAAATCGGTTTCCATTAATTTTAAAATTGCATTTGAAATAAGTTCAACATTTGTAAGATGCATTAACACATCTTTACTTGATAAGTGCATCAGGTTCTTATCCACTAATTTCGTAAGATTAAAAGCAAATCCGTAATCCCCAACTCCATAAGTGATAGATGGGCGGATAATGGCTGCTTTCAATCCATAGAGAACATATTTTTGAATAAGTGTTTCTGCCTGAATTTTTGTAAAATGATAATAACCGTCATTTACGCGTGGAGTGCTGTTGTTTGCCGGAAGTTCTAAAGGAGCACCTCCAAAAACTCCTACCGATGAACAAAAAATAAATTTGGATTTGTTTTCATAAGCATTGATAATAAATTGTTCGGTAGCATTCACGTTAACATTAAAGAAATCTTTTTTTGTAGATTTTCTTCCTCCACGAAGTGCACCGATATGAACGATAGTTTCAAAAGAGTTTTTTTCCAGATATTCTTTTAATTGTTGAATGTCGGCAAGGTCTATTTCTATCAATTCGATCTGGTCCTCGAATTCTTTAATTCTGGATCGGTCTGTTTGTGGACGGACTATGGCTGTTATTTCACGGTTTTTATTAAGAATTTTTTTAAGGACGTTTCTTCCGATAAAACCGCTTATTCCTGTTATTAATATTTTTTCGCTCATTTTGATTTTTATTTAAATAACCTACTGAAAAATCCTTTACTTTTATTTTCAATTTTATCAAGATAAAAAAATTCGATCTTTTCATTATTCAACATTTTGGAAGGATTTATTTCTGTGAGGAGTCGAACTGTGTAGTCATCGATATGTTTCCGGATAACATCAATCGCTTTTGGAAGAGAATATTCACTATTTTTGCAATGACAATCTGAAGCAAGAAAATGAACAAGTCCATTCTCTATCAGAAACCATGCAGCTTTCTGAATTCTTTTTCCATAATGACCAAGGATACTTCCGGCGTTGACCTGTAAGTAAATATTTTTATAAATAATATCTTCTGCGCTTTCGGGATCAATGATAATGTTGTTATATCGTTCCGGATGAGCTAATATTGGATATAAACCACAATTAACTAATTCATATAGTATTTCAAAAAGATTGTTCGGGAAGCCGGTCAAATTGGTTTCGACCAGAACATATTTAGTATTGTTTATTGTAAAATTCTCAGATAAAATGGTATCTTTTGAATATAAATCCAGGTAAACTTCTGGGGCAGTATAAAGATCGATATCGATATTTTCGGATTTAACTGCTTTTTGTAGTAGCTTGAACTTACTTTCAATTATATCTGAAGTATTGTGATATGAATTTCGAATGAAATGCGGCGTCAGGACGATACTCGTTACTCCTGCATCGATCATTATTTTTATAAATTTAATTGATGTTTCAACATTCGGTGAACCATCATCACAAGCTGGTAGAATATGTGTATGAATATCTATCATTTTCTTTTTACACTGTGAATTGCGTTTGCAAATTCCTTTATAAGTTTTGGGTCAAGATCATCTTCAAGAACATTTCCCGTAACGATGAAATCGGCTCCTGCTTTTGCTTTTTCTGCTGCGATCTCGGGAGTTTTTATTCCTCCGCCAAGAACGATCGGCAAGGAAACGTTTTTTCTGATAGCAGAGATCATTTCATTGCTGACGGGATATCTTGCACCACTTCCTGCATCTATGTAAATTATTTTCATGCCGAGATATTGACCTGCAAGTGCATGAGCTACGGCGATATCATTCTTTAAACGCGGAATAGGAAAGCTTCCGCTCATATAAAGAACGGATGTGTTATTCCCGGATTCTATCAGCATATAAGCTGTTCCGATCGCTTCCAATCCATAATGTTTGATAAGAGGAGCTGCACGAACCTGTTCACCAATGAGCATCTGTGGGTTGCGGCTGGTAATAACACTGAGAAGCAATAATGCATCAGCATAAGGTGAAACGAAATTAAAAATTCCCGGAAAGATAAGAACCGGAATATTTACATTCTCTTTGATGAGTTTCAAGTTTGTTTCAAATGAGTTATTCAGCATTATACTTCCACCAACCAGAAGTCCGTCAGCACCATTTTCTTCGCAGGTTCGAGCAAAACACACAGCTTGCTCGGCATCTAATTTATCGGGGTCTATCAGGCAAAAATAATTTGCCCGGCTCTTTGCCATCTTTAATAGCTTATTATAAATCTTCATAATCTTCCAATCCATATTATAATTAATAAAATCACCATATCGATTTTCATAAATAATGATATTTTCGAAAAATCCTGTTTATTCCCTTTCATAAGAAGATAAAAAATAAATAAGATCAAAGGTAATGAAATAAATATATTGAACATCAGGAACGTTTTAAAATAAATCAGTTCGGAAAAGAGTAGATAGAAAGAATAAATGATCATCATAAAAGCTGGCAGGATAGAGATATAAACCAGGTTTTTCTTTCCAACTTTAATTGCAAGAGTTCTAGCTCCGTGTTTAATATCACCCTCAATATCTTCACCGTCTTTGATGAACTCACGTATCAGGGTGTAAAGGAATGCGAAACAGGCAGCGATCAACCCATTTTTCAAATTACCATTACTTAAACTGCCATAGATAAAAGTGCTGCAGGCAGCATAGGCAACCGCTATATTTCCAACTAACAGGGTCTTTTTAAGAATTTTGGCATAAAAGAAAAGAACCAGGCTGTTCACGATGGCAATAATAACACAATATATATTTTGGGTGAAAAAGCTGAAAATAATTCCGGAAAGAAAAAGATATATTGCAAAAAGATATGCGGTTCTTGGTTTGATCTTTTTAGCAGGAAGTATCCTTTCAGGTTTATTGATCATATCGATCTTAATATCGAAAAAATCATTTATAACGTATCCTCCTCCGGCTATCAAAGTTGCGGATATTACTGCAGATATAATGGAAACTATGTGATTGGAATCTGAATTGAAATATGCACCGAAAAGAACGGATACAGATACAAACAGACAATTATAAGGTCGGATTATTTTCAGATAGGACATACAAATCTTATGGAAGACGGTCTTTAACCATATTTACGAATTCTATCAGGATGTCATTATTTTTCATATATTTTATCAGGTTATATGAATCTCTCAGAAGTTTTTCTGCTGTCTTTTTAGATTTTTCCAAACCGAGCAGAGAAGGATATGTCGCTTTATAATTTCTGGAATCCTGACCGGGTTCTTTCCCCAAAACTTCGAAGCTTCCTACTTCATCCAGGATATCATCAACCACTTGATATGCCAGTCCCAGATTAAGAGCAAAGTTACCTAAAGTTATTGATATATTTTCTTCCGCATCGTAGATCACGCATGCTAATTCCATGGCTGCCTGAAGAAGTGCACCGGTTTTCTTTAGATGGATATAACGCAGTGTGTTTATGTTTATTTTCTTCTTTGCAGATAAAATATCTACTGCCTGACCTCCGATCATTCCACGAGTGGACATTGCTTTGGTTAGAATTCTAATACAATCCAGGGAAATTCGGGGATTTTTTATTTCGGTAAGAATTTCAACAGCTTTTGTAATAAGGGCATCACCTGCCAGAATAGCGGTAGCTTCACCGAATTTAACATGGCAGCTTGGTATTCCTCTTCGTTCTTCCGAATTATCAACACTTGGCAGATCATCATGGATCAGGGAAGCTGTATGAACCAGTTCAAGAGCACATGCAGCAGGTAACAATCTTTCGAGACGATTTATGTTCTTTCTTTCCAATAACATTTCATATGTAGCAAAAAACAGGATAGGACGAAGCCTTTTACCGCCGCTGAAAACACTGTATCTCATTGCTTCATCTAATTGTGAAGTGATTTCATCGGAAGGTGTAAGATATTTTGCCAGTGCTTTTTCCAATATATCAGATCTTGTTATAAAATATTCTTGTATCAACAAAATTAACCTCTTAGATCAATATTTTAATGGAAGAGCAATCTTCTTGCCGGTTTTCGCAGATTCGTACATGGCAATTATCAATTCCAATGATTTACGTCCTGCTCTCCCATCGGTCAATGCATCTGTTTTTCCACAAAGTGCATCGACTACATTTTTAAGATAACCCAAATGACCAAACCCATAGATATTGGTTGGATTGGTTGAGCTGGATTCTATCAGTTTATCATCATCATCATAGTCTTTGAATTCCCAGTGATCTATTGCATTTACAGCAACTCCACCGATCTTAACTGTTCCGTTCTCTCCCATGATCGTGATCGAACCTTCATAGTTTTTCGGGAAAGTATTCATAGAGACTTCAACTACTCCGATAGCCCCATTTCGGAAATGAATAATGCCTGCTCCCTGATCTTCAGTTTCAATTTCATGATTCAAGGTTGCGGTAAATGCCATTACAGATTCGACAGGTCCCATTAACCATTGAATAAGATCGAAATAATGAGAAGCCTGATTTAAAAAAGCACCACCATCGAATTCCCATGTTCCACGCCATTTAGACATATCATAATAACTTTGCGGGCGCGTCCAGCGAACTGTTGCATTTGCGCTGAAAAGCCTGCCGAATCTACCTTTATCTATGGCTTTCTTTAGTAATTGAATAGAAGGATTAAGGCGGTTTTGTTTTACAACGAACAACTCGACCTCATTCTCGTCGCAAGTTTTCACAAGCTTATCTGCAGAATGAAGATCAATGGACATAGGTTTTTCTGTAATAACATTAATTTTTCTTTTTGCAGCTTCAATTCCCATGAGAGGATGCATCCCGCTGGGAGTGCAGATCAAAACAGCATCAGGTTTTTCATTGTCGAGCATTTTTTTGTAGTTTTTATAATATGACTTGATCTGATATTTTTCCGAAGCTTCTCTGGCTTTTTTTTCAATGATGTCGGCACAGGAAATCATTTCTGCATTTTCAATTTTTTGTATTGCATCGAAATGATTGGAAGATATTCTTCCACATCCGATAAGTGCAAACTTTACTTTTTTCATAAAGTAATTTTCCTTTTATTAACGCATATTTAGATTCGTCCAAATATAAAATGTCTTTCTTACTGTCAATAAATAACTGGTTCTAAGTTAGATATAACAGGCAATCTTGTTTTTTTCTTTGTCTTAACCCGGCTCAAGTTCAGAAAA
>JAIORR010000194.1 GCA_021108055.1 Candidatus Cloacimonadota bacterium | reverse complement strand
ATCCCATAAATGATAAGGAACATAATAAGCCGGAGAAAGAATTGATTTCAGATTTCGGATTTATGAGCCTTTGACTGGCGTATAAATCTCAAGAGGGGATTCTGTCACTCCCTCGAAAGAGGGAATCTACAAATGGCTATACTCAAACTTCGGAAGTTTTAAATTGAAATTTTTAGGCAAAACTTTTTGAGATATAACTCACCTTAATACTTTTCTTGAGAATGAAATAGTAAAATAGACCACTCGGAATAACCCGGCAGATGCTACAAAACTCAGGCAAACCAGAATTCGATCTTATTTTTTGTTTTGTTGGAATAAGATCCATCTCTGTCAATAATTCTCTTTATCATTTTTTTCATTATTTCATTGACTCATTTTTATTGAATTTCAACTCTTGGTGTGTAATAAAAAACAGCAAAGAAATTGGAGGAACTATTATGAATAAAATTTTAAAGATCGCTCTAACTGGTGTTATCCTGTTTTCTGCAGTTGTATTGCTAACAAAGGAAACCGCCCCAAAGATCGAACTGGCAATTCTTCTGGATACCAGCGGCAGTATGGAAGGGCTCATCGAACAGGCAAAAACCCAGCTCTGGAAGATCGTGAATGAACTGGCTCTTTCCAAAAGAGAGGGTGAAACCATCGAGCTTTACGTTGGTCTTTATGAATATGGGAAGAGCAGTATTCCCGCAGAAGAAGGTTACATCCGCATGATAGTAGAGCTTTCACAGGACCTCGATAAAATTTCGGAAGAACTGTTTGTTCTTCAAACAAATGGCGGAGATGAATATTGCGGACAGGTGATCCAGTCTGCTGTGAACGGACTTAAGTGGAGTGCAAATAACGACGATTTGAAGCTGATATTCATCGCAGGGAACGAACCTTTCACCCAGGGAAAAGTAGATTATAAAAAAGCCTGCAAAGAAGCTATCTCTAAAGGAATAATCGTGAACACAATATTTTGCGGTGACTACAAAGAAGGTATCGACACCTGGTGGAAAGACGGGGCAGACCGTGCTGACGGAAAATATATGAACATCGATCAGAACCAGCAGATCGTTCACATCGATGCACCACAAGATAAAGAAATAATGCAACTGAGCGACGAACTGAATAAAACCTACATAGCTTATGGCAGGGAAGGGAAAAAATTCAAGGAGCGCCAGGCAGAACAGGATATAAATGCAAAAGCTCTTGGCGGCGGTGCATATACCCAACGATCCGTAACCAAATCTACCGGTCAATATAAAAACATTGCCTGGGACCTGGTGGATGCAGAAAATGAAGGTGCCGTCAATATTGAAGAATTAAAAGAAGAAGAACTTCCCGAAGAGATGAAAGGAATGAACACTAAAGAACGTAAAGCTTATGTAGAAGAAAAAGCACAGGCACGAAAAAAATTGCAGGAAAAGATAAATAAACTGAACATAGAAAGACGGAAATATGTAACTGAACAGCGCAGTCAACTTCAGGATAATACGCTCGATGCTGCGATCATTAATGCTATCATCGAACAGGCACAAAAGAAAAATTATAAGTTTGAATAGAGTGTCTTTCTTTTGTCACGCTGAGCTTGTCGAAGTGTGGATGTAGCCAATTGTAAGTTATCTTGGAGTTTACTCTATCCTTCGATGAACTCAGGATGACAGAAGAAACTAATTAAGCAAAGGAGTAAAAATGTTAAAAAAAGAAAATCTGATAAAAACTATGATATTATTCCTAATGATGTTACCTACATTTATTTTCGCAGATGGTTTCATCGTGATCCCACCACCACCGCAACCTCCATATCCACGTCCCACACCATATCATCCTGAACCTTTCCCATTAGAAGTGGTTTATCATCACGTTGAAGTAGATATCGACGGACAAACCGCAACTACCCATATCGATCAATTGTTCCATAATCCCACTAACCGCCAATTGGAAGGATATTACTTGTTCCCCGTTCCCAAAGGAGCTGTTCTCAAAGATTTCACAATATTCATCAATGGAAAGGAAACACCTGCAGAACTTCTAAATGCAAAAAAAGCCCGTGAGATCTACGAAAACATTGTCCGCAAAATGAAAGACCCTGCACTTCTGGAATATAATGAACTGGGACTTTTCAAAGTTAGGATATTTCCAATCGAACCGCAAAGTGAGAAACGAGTTAAAATGTCTTACCACGAAGTTCTGCACGAAGACAGTGGAACTTTTGAGTACATTTATCCGCTTAATACAGAGAAATTTTCTGCCAAACCACTTAAAGATGTAAGCGTAAAAATCGAACTGAAATCAAAGAACAAGATAAAGAATATCTACTGTCCAACTCATGAAGTGGATATTACCCGTCACGATGAGAACCATTCCATCATCAGTTATAAAGAGAAAAATATTACCCCCGATATCGATTTCAAACTCTATTACGACACAAACGCTTCCAAGGTTGGTCTGTCTCTTCTTTCTTACTGCAAACCAAATGAAGATGGATATTTCTTTCTGAGTGCAACTCCTGCCATAAAATTCGATGAAAGTGATATCAATGAAAAGGATATTACTTTTGTGCTTGATATTTCAGGAAGTATGGCGGGAAGCAAATTAAAACAAGCAAAAAAGGCTCTTATTTATTGCATCGAAAATCTTAATGAAGGTGATAGATTCGAGCTTATCAGTTTTTCCACGGAAGCTTACGCTCTCTTCAAAGAACTGGTCCCTGTCAGTATATATAGAATAGAAAAAGCAGAAAATTTCATAGAAAAAATGCGCCCTGTGGGTGGAACAAATATCGAAGAAGCACTGAACATGGCATTGAAACTGGGATCAAAACCAGACCGTCCGTATATGATAATTTTCATCACAGACGGCAAGCCCACCATTGGGGAAATGGATAAAGATAAACTGGTGGAAAAGATAAAATCTGCAAACCTGAACAACACCCGCATTTTTACATTTGGCATTGGAAATGAAATAAATACACATCTTCTCGATAAGATCACCGAAGTAACAAAGTCAACTCGAAGCTACATTTCACCTTCGGAAGACATCGAGATAAAAATTTCCCAGTTTTATGATAAAGTCCAGTCTCCGGTTCTTACCGATGTTATTTTTACTTACAAAGATCCTGTCGAAGTTTATCAGACTTATCCCGGGGAAATTCCCGATCTGTTCAAAGGATCGAATATTACTATTTTTGGACGTTACAGAAATCATGGAAATATCGATATTACACTTTCCGGAAAGTTGAAAGGAAAGACAAAAGAATATCAATTTCCTGTATATTTTAATCATAACAGCGAAAAGAACGACTTCATTCCTCCTATCTGGGCGTCCCGCAGGATCGGTCATCTTCTGGACCTTATCCGCCTGCATGGAGAAAGCAAAGAACTTATAGATGAGATCACAGAATTAGCAAGAACTCACGGCATCGTTACACCGTACACCAGCTACCTGATAATCGAAGATGAAGAAGTGCGAACAGTACGCAATGAAATTCACGAAGATTTCCAGACTCTTGGAAGAGGGAATTTTATTGCTCCGGAATCCAAAGCTCATTACAAAAAGGAATTCGAGGAAATGCAATTAACGACTGGAGGAAGAAGCGTTCAGGTAAGTAAAGAATTTTATGGATTGAACAATGCTTTCAACGTTGCTCAAACCAGGCAGGGAAAAGATAGGATGTCTTATAAAACGTCGGAAGGAGAAGTTTCCAATCTTATTCAGCAGGTAAAAAATATTCAGGGAAGAGCTGTATATCAAAGCGGCAAATTCTGGGTAGATTCCCAGCTTCAAAACGAAAAGCCGAAAAATACAAAACGTATCCAGTTTGCTTCCAAAGAATATTTTGAACTACTTAAAAAAGAACCGGGATCAGGGCAGTTCCTTGCTTTGGGACAGAATGTAAGATTTTTCTTGAACAATACGTTCTATGAAATCTATGAATAACTGTCTTTCTGAGATCTCTTATAGCCTTACACACGAAGAATCTCGTGAGAGGTCTTTCAGCTTTGCTCCTCGTGAAAGAATGAGATCCTTCCTGAGAACAGCACCTGCCCCGTTGTGTAACTGGGGTGCAAGACTCATCAGGAAGACAAAAAAATAAAAAAGGAGTCAATATGACTAAAAAAACAGATAAATCCTTAATTCTAAAAATTCCTCCGAAAGAAGCAGAGAATTTACTAAATGGAAAAATAACCGATGGAAACCAGATATTAGAATGTCCCGTTTTAAGCATCGACCAATGGAAAAGTGCCGAGAAAAAATACAATAGCTGGAATAGCGAAAATTATGAAATCCTGAAAAAAATGTTCAAAAAAAATACCATCGCAAAAGATTACTCTTCCTCAAAATGGACAATCGGCCGCATCCTGATCTCTGACCTGAAATTAGATGAAAAAACAGCAAAACTCCATAAAGACATCGAGGAAAAACTCAACAAACTTAATTCGATAAAAATGAGCCTGAGCGTTCTGGAATCCATAACCGAAGAAACCACAAAATCCGCAAAGAATAAGGTCTTTTTTGTTCATGGAACAGATTGCGATATAACGATGAAAGTCCTGAATTTTCTCAAAAACTTAGGGCTTGAACCCGTCATTTTGAAAGAACTGGCAGCAGCTGGAAAAACTCTCATCGATGAAATCCAGGAACAATCTGAAGTGAAATATGCTGTTGCAATGCTAACTGCAGATGATGTGGGAGGAACTAATTCCGAAAACCTGCAATTCCGCCCAACGCAAAATGTTATCCTGGAATTGGGGATATTCGTGGGAAAATTCAGCAGAAAGAATGTGAGTGCTCTTTATAGCGAAGACCTCGAGCTACCTGCAGATTATCATGGATTTGAATATATCCTGCTGGATGATGCAGGAAATTGGCAGACGGCATTGATCGATGAATTGAAAAAAGCAGGTTTTGATATTAACTGAAACAAACTCCTTTTCCTAATTCCTATTCTTCACATATTTATCAAACCAATCTATCATTTCTGCCAAGACATGCAGGTTAGATTTCTTTGCTCTGTAACCATGACCTTCATAAGGCAGAATCACTAATTTTGCTGTTGCGCCATTTCCTTTTAATGCCTGATAAAATCTTTTGGATTGAAGTGGATAAGTTCCCGAATTCGGGTCTTCCTCTCCGTGGATCAGAAGGATCGGCTGGGTTATCTTTTCTGCATTCATAAACGGCGAGACTTTGGTATAAAAATCTTTTGCCTGCCACAAAGTTCTGCGTTCACTTTGAAAACCAAAAGGAGTTAATGTTCTGTTATATGCTCCGCTTTTTGCAACTCCGGCTGCACAAATATCGCTATGAGCAAGAATATTTGCAACCATGAACGCTCCGTAGCTGTGACCTGAAATTCCCACTCTTTTCGGATCGATGATCTCTCTTTCATCAAGGTAGTCTATGGCAGCTTCCACGCTGTTTACAGTTTGTTCTATAAAGGTTTCATTAACAGTTTCCGGATTTCCCACAATGGGAATGGAAGCTCGGGCCAATACGGCATAACCCTGCAAAGCCAGATACTTAATAGAAGCTCCCCAGAAACTTATGAATTTGTTTGGAGAAGAATCGATCTGCCCGGCAGTGGATCTGTCCGTATATTCTTCAGGGTACGCACTTATGATCAACGGCAGGCGTACACCCTTTTTTTGATTCGGCGGTAAATATAATTCTGCTGATAATGGAACGCTGTCCTTTCTGGTGTATGTTATAAGTTCTTTCTTTAAACCTGTTATCTCGGGATACGGATTTTTGTAATTTGTAATTCTTTCACGTTTCCCGTTTTTCAGGTCCACAATGAAATAATTGGGTGGTGTCTCATTATTCTCGCTTCTAATCGCAATTTTATTAAATTCCTTTCCAATAAAACCGGAAACTGTTTCATGAAATCCTTCCCTGCATCTAAACAAAATATCTTTCTTTTTTGTCTTGAAATTATATTTTGCCAGATATGGAAAATTACCTTCTGCAGTTGCTCCCTTATTATTTATTAAATAGATATTGTTATTCTTTTTCACAAAAACCCGGTTCCCACGCCTGGTTTTTCTTTTAACAATATTTCCGGGATCATTGTAATTATCATGTATGCTTAAGTCATAGACAAGTTCAGCGGTTTGTTCTCCGATAACAAAAAGCCAGCCTTTCCGCCATAATTTATCCCTGTCATATTCGTAATAAATAAGTTCATCTTCTTCTTCCGACCAACTGATCCCAGAATATCGATTTTCTGTTTTGAATATTTCTTCCGGCTTACCGGAAAATGGAGCAGAAAGCCGCATCACTTTATCCCGAAAATCCGCCTTGATCTTCGGGTCTCCTTCATCAAGGGCTTCCACATAAATAAGAGAAGCATCTTTGAGCGGCTGCCAATGAAACCTGCGAGGACCGATGTAAGTACCGCCGATAGGAATTTGATCCTGCAAGGGTCTTTTGTAAAGGGTATGTATTAATTTTCCCTTCAAATCGATAATTTCAATATTCTTTGGAAAATAATAATACGGGACATCATAGGAATATGGTTTCTCTATTTTCTCGATCTGCAAATATTTATTGTCGGGTGAAATATCAATATTGTTGTAAATCGCTGGTTTTCCAATTTTTTTGGAAGTTCCTTTTTCGGTATTTACCAACATTAATTGCGAAGGAAAATAGTAATCAAAAAGCTTCTCGTCGTATTTATCTTTCAGCAGATTCTGATAAGTTCTAACGGTGCTGATTTTCCCGCTGGTTTCATCAATAATTGGAGAATCCGGAACCATATGTTTTTCAGGTGCTTCTCCCCGACCTTCCGGAATAGATATTACAAGAAGGGTTTTATTATCGTTCAGCCAAATAATTCCTGTATCTCCAAGAATATCATTGATCTTTATTCCATTAATTTCCTTTGATCTGCCGGAACTCATATCGGCTATTATCAATTTAATTCCATCGTCGGTCTCGTGAGTGATAGCAATTTTTTTGAGATCGTAAGAAGTTCTATAATTCCTGATCTTTATTTTGTCCGGAAGTTCAATGTCGATAACTTCATTTTTCAAATTAAGGATTTTAATATAATTTCGAGGAAACATATCCATCGGAGCATTAAGTTTTTTAGAGAAATCTTTCCCTGCCAGTTTTTCCGACGGATCGGACAACTGCTCCAGTGTTTGGTGTTTTTGATAAGTTGTTTCCAGCCCGATCTCTTCAAAAGGAATAAAATAGACAGAAGGGATCGAAGGCGTATCAAATATTTTCGTTATGTTTTCCGGCGGTAGTTTATAACCGCTTTCTGCACTTAAGTTCACCATGATCATACTCCCGATATAAAGCATTATTACAATTTTTTTCAAATCTATCTCCCAATAAAAATCATTTTGAAAACAAGCACTAAAAAGAGAAGTTATTTTGACAAGGAATTTTACCGGATAATGAATTGAAAGGATTTATCAGACTGAAATTACTCCGATAAGATTTCGCTTTGTAATGGTTGATGCATCATCAAAAAATCAAATAAAAAAAGGACGCGAAAGAAAAACGCCCTTCTGAAAACAAAATATTATTTCTTACTTCTTTGTGATCGGGATATCTCTGAATGTAATTCTAAATCTATCGGATTGTTTCGTCCACACACCCAGATCAAATTTCGAAATGGTTACAGCTTTTTTATTAACTTTCTTAAATATCAAGCTGGCTTTGGTGGGGATATCGGAAACCAGGTTGATCTGAATATCACCATTCTTTGATTTATTAGCAAAATTTAATTTTTGAGAGAAAAACTCATTTCCGGAATCATCGATGATGCGACTTTTAAACTTCCTATCCCAGACAAGAATCTTCAAATCTCTATCATCACCAACGTTCGTGATATTCATGTATATCACGATCTGATCTTCATACCTCTCGCAGGAAGTAATTTCATAGATCACATCGAAGCGTTCCAAACTGAACTGAGCTGGTTCTTGCGGGGTTTTAGCAACAGGTACTTCCACAACCTTCGTCTTGCCTTCTTTTCCTAAAGTGTAACTAAAGTAGCAATTCCGGTCATCTATCTTGATCTGTTCATCGATCGTTTCATATCCTTTTTTTTCAATTTGCAGACTGTAATTACCAGGTGCGGTTTTGAATTTGTTTTTCTGTATCACTTTATTGTTCAGGATAATTCTATCTGCTTGGGGAGAAACCTTAAGAGTAACCGTAACATCGGGAATAGATTCCAGTTTTACATAATAGACTACACCTTTTTTCAAGCCTTCTTTGGGAACATCAACTGTAAGCGATTCATATTTCGGAGCAGTAAATGTTATCTGTTTTTCCTTGTGTGTAACAAAAAAATAGTAAACACCAGGTTCGACATTTTCTTTTTTATAAACCTTTTGTTTCAGGTTCAATCCGGTGGGAATTCCAGTTTCCACCTTTAAGACAGCACAATATTCCATGTCCATATCTTCCACAGAATTTCTTTCGCCATGGAAATCAGCCGGAAGCTTGCGAAATTCGATTAATTTGAACTCATTGGCAAACAAACCTAAGGCTGCTAATAACAAGGTAAATATCAGCAATTTTTTCATGGTCTCTCCTTTTTTAATCTAATTATTTAATCAA
>JAIORR010000131.1 GCA_021108055.1 Candidatus Cloacimonadota bacterium | reverse complement strand
CCCGGCATTAGTTGAACACCGAGATTAAAATTGTATGATTTTACAAGTTCACATGAATTCAACGCAGTTTTTGCATTATATCCACGCCGGGAAGCTGTAAGTACTTCATCATCGAAGCTCTGGATTCCCAGCTCGATCGTTTTGATGTTGTTTTCTTTGCAGAAAGAAAGTATTTCATCGTTGATCGAATCCGGTCTGGTCGATATCCGTATGCCGGATATTTCTGTTTCAAAAGGTTTAACCAGTTCAAAGCATTTTCTCTGTTCGTCTTTGCTTAGGCTTGTGAAGGTTCCACCGAAAAAAGCGATTTCCTTTTCAATGCCGGAATTATTCTTACAGAAGTTCTCGATCTGTTTTTTTATATCATCAAATAAAGGTTTTTCGACCTTTGTAATAAATTTCTGATTGCAATAGATACACTGGAAAGGACACCCGAAGTGGGGAATAAAGACAGGAAATATTTTCATTTTATTAAAATTGGATTTCGCCGGAAGCAAAAAAAGAATTATTACTTAAATTCCATTTCGGATCACAGGTTAAGTTGTTTGCATGCTTCTTTTGCAGCATTCTGCTGAGCTTCTTTTTTATTGTTGCCTTTTCCCATTCCCAGAACTTTTCCGTTCACAACAACTTCCATATCAAACATTTTTTCATGTTCCGGACCTTTTTCTTTTAGTATGTTATATTGCGGGATATTATGGAATTTAGATTGTGTATATTCTTGGAGCATACTTTTATAATCTGCAAATTTACCTTTGTCGATCATTTTTTTTATATCTTTAAGAATGAATTTTTTTATGAACATTCTTGCATCGTCCAGTTCACCATCGAGATATATTGCACAGATAAGAGATTCCATTGCATCTGATAATATCGAGTCTATTCCGCTGCCGGAAACGGCTTCCGTGCTTAATAGAAGGTATTTTTCAAGTTGGAGTTCCTTTGCTTTCAAAGTAAGCATTTTACGGGAAACGATTTTAGATTTAAGCTTGGAAAGCTTTCCCTCTGCATATTTTGGATGTTTAAGAAACAGCTCTTCTGCAACAATCAGACCCAATACCGAATCTCCCAGAAATTCCATTCTCTCAAACGAGGAAGCATCTCCTGTGGAAGATGGAAGAGATGTATGAGATAAAGCAGCCTCGAGAAGAGAAGGTTCATTGAAAGAATAACCGATTTTTTTTTGAAGGATATCGAAGATATGAAGATCATTCTTCTTGGAAGGTAAATTAGATATAAAATGTTTAAATATTTTTTTCAAAGCAAAAAAAGGCATCCGGCTTTTGCCGGACTACCTTTATCTATTAAATTTTTTAAAGATCAACGCACCGTTATGTCCGCCAAAACCAAGAGAATTACTGAGTGCATAATTAACTTCTTTCTCAATAGCTTTATTAGGAACATAATCAAGATCGCATTCAGGATCGGAAACTTCCTGGTTGATGGTTGGATGTATTCTTCCTGTTTCGATTGTTTTGCAACAAGCAATTGCTTCAATTCCGGCTGCTGCTCCCAATGTATGACCAACCATAGATTTAGTTGAATTGATCTTAAGTTTGAAGGCGTGGTCTCCAAAAACAGTTTTAAATGATGAAGTTTCATTTTTGTCATTAAGTGGTGTGGAAGTTCCATGTGCATTTATATATTCGATGATTTCCGGTTTGATGTCAGCATCTTCGATAGCCATTTTCATTGCTCTGGCACCGCCTTCTCCGTTTGGAGCGGGAGCTGTAATGTGAAATGCGTCACAAGATGCACCATAACCGATTATTTCGGCATATATCTTTGCGCCACGCTTAAGAGCATGTTCCATTTCTTCCAGTACAAGGATACCGGAACCTTCTGCAAGAATAAATCCATCCCGTTCTTTATCGAAAGGACGACAGGCTTTCTGAGGTGCATCATTCCGGGTACTGAGAGCTTTCATGGAACAGAAACCGGCAAGTGTGAGTGGGGTAACAGAAGCTTCTGCACCGCCACTTAGCATTATGTCTGCATCGCCGTATTGTATGGAACGATAAGCAGTTCCCATTGCATGGTTTGCAGATGCACAAGCAGAAGTAATATTAAAATTAATTCCCCTGAAGTTGTATTCAATAGCAACTTCCGCAGGTGCAGCATTTGAGATCATTTTGGGAACAAAGAAAGGACTGATCCTCTTGGGTCCTTTTAATACCATTTTTGCTGCTTCGGTTTCAAACGTAAGCATACCGCCAATTCCGGAAGAAACAATAACTCCGGCTTTATCATGGTCAAAATCACATTCAAATAAACCGGAATCCTGCAGAGCTTCTTTTGCAGCGATGAGAGCATATTGTACATAACCATCTAATTTCTTAAGTCTTTTACGATCAAAATAAAGCGTTGGATCATAGTTCTTTATCTCTCCGGCAATGTGACTGGCATAATCATCTGTTACTTCAAATTTTGTAATAAGATCAATTCCGGATTTACCTGCAACCAGTTTTTTCCAAGTGTCTTCGGTATTGTTTCCAATAGCATTTATTGTACCTAAACCAGTGATAACAACTCTTCGCTTATTCATATCTCTACCTCTTTATTTTTTCCTTTCTAAGATAAAACAATGGTGGAGTACAAAATACTCCACCAGAAAATTTCTTAGCTTATTTTTGTTTTAAGATAATCGATTGCCTTTCCCACTGTGGTGAGTTTTTCTGCTTCATCATCTGCGATATCAATATCGAATTCTTCTTCAAATTTCATAATAAGCTCAACTGTATCGAGAGAATCTGCACCCAAATCTTCGATGAAATTTGCTTCATTAGTAACTTCGCTTTCCTCAACTCCTAATTCTTCTACGATAATTTCTTTTACTTTAGCTTCAACGTCCATCGTTTCCTCCTATTTATTTTTTTGTAGCGAACGATTTTTTCTTACATTATCAAGCCGCCATCCACCTGAATGACCTGCCCTGTTACATAGTTAGCTTCATCAGAAGCTAAAAACACACACATATTTGCGACGTCTTTCGGCAAGCCCATGCGCAAAAGTGGAATTACTTCCGAATATTTGTCAACTACTTCTTTTGGAAGCTTGTCTGTCATCTCTGTTTTTATGAAACCGGGAGCAATAGCATTCACTCTGATACCGCGGGATGCAAACTCTTTTGCAGATGATTTTGTAAGGGCTATCACACCACCTTTGGAAGCTGCATAATTTGCCTGACCGGCATTGCCCATTATTCCTATCACGGAAGTAATATTCAATATTACACCGGAACGCTGCTTCATCATAAACCTGCAAACTTTCTGAGTGCAGTTGAATGTGCCTTTCAGATTTACGTTTAGAACAACATCCCAATCCGATTCTTTCATTTTCATGATAAGACCATCGCGAGTTATTCCGGCATTATTAACCAGAATATCTATTTTCTCAAACTCCTTGTGTATTTCTTTGAATATTTCGGCAATAGAATCGGGGTTGGTAACATCTCCGGCAAAACCTACTGCACTGAATCCCGCATCATCGATCATTTGAACAGCTTCATCCACTGCTTCCTGTTCAAGGTCGATGATCACCGAAATGGCGCCATTTGAAGAAAAACATTCCGCAATTGAAAATCCGATCCCTCTTGCACCACCAGTGATGATGGCAACTTTCCCTTCTAATTTTCTACACATAATTTCTCCGGTTTTTTATAAATTTTCCAAAGTTTCTTTAACCTTTTCCACATCTTCCAGGTTATCGATACTTAATACTTTCACGTTTCTATCGATTTTCTTGATCATTCCTGCCAGAACTTTTTTAGGTCCGAATTCTATGAAAAGTTCCACACCGTTATCTATCAGATAATTAATGGAATCTACCCAGAGAACAGACGATGTTACCTGCTTTGCGAGATTATTTTTAATAAATTCAGGGTCTTTTGAGGGTTGTGCGGATACATTGGAAATTACCGGAATATCGGTTGGGTAAAAGTGTATATTTTCCATTTCTTCCTTTAACCACGTTCCAGCTTTTTCTATGAGTGGAGAATGAAAAGGACCGCCGACCACAAGCGGGACAACTCTCTTGGCACCGGCTTCCGATGCCAGTTCGCAGGCTTTATCTACTCCGGCTTTTGAACCGGATATAACAGTTTGAACAGGTGTATTAAAATTCGCAGCAATCACAATTCCCTCTGAAGAAGCATCTTTGCAAATTTGTTTAACCGTTAAAGAATCGGGACCGATAATAGCTGCCATTGCAAAGGGTTTACCTTCATTTGCTTTGATCATGAATTCGCCGCGTTTGTGAACGAGATACATTGCATCTTCGAAATCCAGAACACCGTTTGCAACAAGGGCAGAGAACTCTCCAAGGGAGTGTCCTGCAACGAAATCGGGTTTTATGTCGAGTTCTTTCCGGAATGTTCTTAAGGCGGCAATGCTGTGAAAAAGAATTGCCGGCTGGGTGAATTTTGTTTCTTTCAGTTTTTCTTCGGGACCTTCCTGCATGATCCGGAAGAGATCAGTATTATTCTTTTCATCAAAGTTTTTCAGGATCGTTTCAAGTGCCGGATCCTGGTTGATGAAATCCATCGACATTCCAATATATTGAGCACCTTGTCCGGGAAATAGAAAAGCTATTTTTTTCATATATTACCTTAATACCTTATAAAATGTTGCTTCGAGTCGTCGTCAAATTTAAGACTCTTTTTAAAATGAAGAATATTTGATTTACGACCATTTCTTCCATTAGTTTTAGCCACATAATAAAACCTGCTCTCTCTCATACGCAGAAAGGAATATAAAAGAAGCAAGTAACAAAATAAATATTATTTTAGTTTTCATTTTACTTACTCCTTAATCTTTTTTGGAAGTAATTTTTTTCTTCTTTTCTAACTTTTTTATCTTACGCTATTTAGTGTAAAGCAAAACTGTTTGAGATACTTGCCTATAATCTTATTAACAGGCTACCTGAAGTTAAACCTGCACCAAACGAAGCCATTAGAACAAGGTCGCCATGTCGTATCTTTCCACTTTTTATTGCTTCATCCAGAGCCATCGGAACGGTTGCAGCAGAAGTATTTGCATATTTTTCGATATTTACGATAACTTTTTTTTCATCGATCTTCAGTTTCTTTCCTAAAGATTGGATAATGCGCATATTTGCCTGATGCGTTATCAGCCAATCAATAGATTGAACATCCAGCTTATTTCTTTTTAAAACAACTTCGCAGGCATTGAACATCGATCTTACTGCAAGTTTGAAAATTTTATTTCCTTCCATATATACCGTATGAAGATTCTTTTCTACTGATTCTTTGGAAGCAGGCATTCTGGAACCGCCGGCTTGCTGGATAAGAAGATCATAATGAGTTCCGTCTGCAGAGATTTCCGTATCGATGATTTTGGAGATGTCTTTTGTCTCTGCGCGGGAAATGATGGTTGCTCCGGCTCCATCGCCAAAAAGAACGCATGTATTCCTGTCTGTATAATTTGTTATTTTAGTGAGAGTTTCCACTCCCACAACAAGGATATTTTTAGCTATTCCGTTTTCGATGTATTGTTTGGCAATATTAGCTGCATAGATCCATCCCGTACATCCGGCAGAAATATCAAAAGCAGGGAAGTTTTTTAATCCCAGTTTCTTTTGCAGGATGCAAGCAGTGGAAGGAAAAGCATGATCACTGGTAATCGTACCTACGATTATCATATCGATATCTTTTGGTTTCAGATGAGCAGATTGCAGAGCTTTTAGTGAAGCTTCATACGCAAGGTCGGATACTGCCTGGTCTTTTGAAGATATTCTTCGTTCGGACATCCCTGTGCGTGTTCGGATCCATTCATCTGACGTATCGACTATTTTTTCCATATCAAAATTATTAAGTATTTTATCTGGTACATACATACCTGTTCCAGAGATTTTTGCATTATATTTTGCAATCATACTAACCCCTTATAATATTCTTTTGTATGTTCCACAAAATCGGAACTTGCGATTTTAACGGCGAATTTAACTGCATTTTTTATAGCTTTTGCATTCGATCTTCCATGTGAAACAACGGAGATCCCATTTAAACCTACAAGAAGTGCACCACCATATTCTGTATGATCTAATTTTCTTTTTAGATAAGCATAAACAGGAAAAGATAATAATGCTCCCAATTTTGCTATCCAGTCTTTTTGGATCTGTTCTTTCATTATAGAAAATATCG
This sequence comes from Candidatus Cloacimonadota bacterium, assembly GCA_021108055.1. GTDB lineage: Bacteria > Cloacimonadota > Cloacimonadia > Cloacimonadales > TCS61 > JACNIV01. The sequence goes on along the minus strand of JAIORR010000131.1, from coordinate 2,447 downwards.
AGAAAGCAGCACCTTCGACTGTTTTTAGCATAACATTTCCTACAAAACCATCACATACGACAACATCAACAATTCCCTTTAGAAGGTCTTTTCCTTCTATATTCCCGACAAAATTTATATCCTTATATTTTTCCAATTTCTGATATGCCGATTTTACAAGTTCATTACCTTTCGAGCTTTCTTCACCAATATTCAAAAGTGCTACTTTCGGGTTTTCATTGTTAAAGAAAAAACGGGAATATAAACTTCCAAGTTTGGCAAACTGCATAAGATTATCTGGTGAACAATCTACATTTGCTCCAATATCGAGTATAACTTCAGGTTTTCTCTGGGTGGGGAATGTGGTTGCAATTGCCGGGCGAAGGATATTTTTTACTCTTCCATAACCAAATAGTGAAGCAGCCATCACCGCACCTGTATTGCCAGCGCTCACAACGCCATCTGCTTTTCCTTCTTTGTGTAATTGGATCGCTTTGACGAGTGAGGAATCTTTTTTCTGTTTAACAACAGATGCCGGAGCATCTTTCATAGAGATGATCTCGGAAGCATGAATCACTTCTATACGGTTTTTATCATAAAAATATTTAGCGAGTTCTTTTAACAGAATTTCTTTCCTGCCTACAAGAAAAACTTTTTCACAAAGTTCCTCTTTAATTGCAAGAATAGCACCTTCTACTTCCGGAGAAGGTGCATTATCACTGCCAAATGCATCAATAGCGAACTGCATTTATTTATCTCCACGTTTTATTAACGTCGAGAATTACTCCTTGATCTCTATGATCTTTTTCCCATTATAATAACCGCATTTTGAACAGATATTATGGGGTCTGCAGGGTTCTCCACAGTTAGAACAAGTTGCAATTGCCGGAGCTGAAGCCTTATAATGAGTTCTTCTTTTATCTCTTCTCGATTTTGAAACCTTTCTTTTTGGTACTGCCATTTTATTTTCCTCTTTTTTTATGATTTTATTAATAAATTATATCATAAAATATAATTCAAAAATCCAAACTATTTTTGCTATTTTATGTGTCAAGATTTTTGGATATATGCTGGTCTATCTATAATTACTCGTAATTTTTATTATCAAATCTTGTTTTTTAACTTCTTTTTCTGAGAAACTATAACTTCTAAGTATTTTTTTTACAGCATCTTTTCCGGATTTTTTATTATCACAGAATATTGTTCCGATAGGCTGTCCCTTCTCGATATAGTCTCCTATCTTTTGGGGAAGATAAGCACCGGCAGAATAATTCAACAGCGAATCTAAAGTTTTTCTTCCGGCACCAATATCTATAAGAGCATAGCCGATATTTTGAGAATCGATAGAATCTATCCAGCCGCGTGAATTTGAAATAACAGGGATTTCGAATTTGGCTTTTGGTAAAAGAAAAAGATCCTCACATACTTCCGGATTACCACCCTGAGCTTTGATAAAGCTTTTAAACAAATCCAATGCCTTTCCGCTTTTTAATGAATTCTCAAACATTATCTCTGCTTCTTCCTTATTGGAAGCTATCTCCGAAAGCAATAACATTTGAACTGCCAGGGTCTTTGTAAGCTTATGAATATCAGGGATGTTCTCTCCTTTAAGATATTTGATGCATTCTTTGATTTCAAGTGCATTCCCGATCAATTCACCGAGAGGAGAATTCATGTTGGAATAAACCACGGAAACTTTCTGCCCGAATTTTTCTCCGGTTTTTATCAGCAATTCTGCAAGTTTATCTGCTTTTTCAATGCTTTTTATAAAAGCCCCGCTTCCCACTTTCAGGTCAATCACCAGGTTTTGTGCACCTTCTGCGATCTTTTTGCTCATAATGCTGGCTGTGATCAAGGGTAAGCTATCTACAGTGCCGCTTACATCTCTTAAAGCGTATATTTTTTTATCTGCGGGAACGAGTTTTTGAGATTGACTGATTATTCCAAATCCAATCTTTTTTACAAATTCTTTTAATTTTTCTTCAGAAAAATTGGTTCTGAAACCCGGTATAGATTCAAGTTTATCCAGCGTTCCACCTGTATGACCAAGACCTCTTCCGGATATCATCGGAATCTTGCATCCGCAGGCGGCAACAATAGGAGCAAGTACAATACTGATCTTATCTCCCACACCACCGGTTGAGTGTTTATCAACGGTTTTGTAGTTTATCGGGAAATTGATCTTATTGCCGGAGTCGATATATATTTCGGTTAAAGATTGGATTTCGTCGATTTCCATTCCTTTAAAAAAGATAGCCATTAAAAGAGCAGACATTTGGTATTCCGGTATCTTATCGGCAAGATAGGAATGGATAAAAAAAATCAATTCTTCCTTTAAAAGTTGCTTGCCGTTTCTTTTTTTTATTATTATTTCAACAGGATTAAATTCCATTTTTTCTCCAGTTCTAAATATATTATGTAATTTTATTTTATATTTATTTTAGCAAGGTACATTTCCTCACGGATTT
>JAIORR010000302.1 GCA_021108055.1 Candidatus Cloacimonadota bacterium | reverse complement strand
ACTAATAATTTTCCATATCATAAAGTAATATTGCCTGTATCGGATCGTTCTTGATGTTTTTGTAAAACAGCAAAGATCTATCCAAGCCAACCTCTTTTGCAACATCGCTTTTCATAAGCTCGGCAGCTACATCGATATCAAATTTATCTTTCAGGAATTCTTCGAAGATGCTTTTCTTCTTTGGATAAAAATGAACCGAATACTCAGCTATTCCTGCTATTTCTGCAGCTCTATTTATGGCATCACTCAACATTCCCACACCATCGATAAGTTTTTTTTCTAGTGCATCTTCACTGCTCCATACTTGACCCTGAGCGAGTAATTCCACTTCCTCAAGCGACATCTGCCGCCCATTAGCAACACGGGTTTTGAATTCGATATAAGTCTCTTCAATATCGTTTTTCATTGCTTCATATTCTTCTTCATCCGGTGCTTTGTATGGATTGAATTTTTTAACTGTTCGGAATTAAGACCAATATTTTTTGATAATTTACAAAGGTTCGGGATCATTGCCACCACTCCGATAGAACCGGTTATGGTAAATGGATCGGCATAAGTATAATCAGATTCGGCAGAAATGTAATATCCGCCGGAAGCTGCCACGTTACCCATCGAAATGATAACCGGTTTTACACTTCTCAATTGCTTTATCCTGTTCAAGATTATTTCAGATTCCAGTGCACTGCCACCGGGACTATTCACCCGCAGAACCACAGCTTTGATCGAATTATCGGTTTCCAATTTATCCAGCACTTTATCTATCTTTGATGCAGAGAGATTCTGAGCGCTATAGAACGAATTTGAAGGTGCAATTCCTCCCTGTGCATAAACAACTGCGATCTGCTCTTTTTCTTTATCTCTAATAGACAGTTTATATCTTTTCAAGGAAACAAGCTGATCTTTATTGATGCCGAGTTCATTAAACAGGTCATCTCTAAAACATAGTTTATCGACAAGTTTATACTCGAGAGCTTTTTCCCCGGAGATGAATATTTCTTTCCTGTTCTCATAAATATTCTTTATTTGCTCGACAGATAGGTTCCGGTTCTCTGCTATCATTATGATCATTTTATCATAAATAGTTGTAAATAATTTATCTAAGTTTTCTCTTACAGGTTTAGAAAAGCTCGACCTGGAAAAATTCTCGCCGGCTCCTTTATATTTTCCTGCATGGATCACCTTCATTTCTATTCCGATCTTATCTAAAAGATCTTTGTAGAACAGAACATTTCCACCAACTCCTGTAAGGAATAATCCACCGGATGCCGAAGGATTCAGGTATATCGAATCTGCTACGGAAGCAAGGATGTAATCTCTGTTGCCACACATATCAAAATAAGCATATACTTTTTTACCGGAACTCTTGAAATGCTCTATTGCTTCCATTATTTCGTTTATGTTTGCCATTCCGCAAGACATCCATTGTGGTTCCAGGATAATGCCCTTGATCTTTTTATCATAAGATGCTTTGTTTATTTTCTGAATAACAGAATGTGTGCCGACAGCATCTTCTCCAAAGAAGCTTTCGCTGAACTCGTTGTATTCTACTATTTCACCTGTTAATTTAACATGAAGATAAGAATCGGCTAAGACACCTTTGATCTGTTTTTTCTTTCCCATGCTCTTGCTCATGCTTCCGATGATATTAATAGTCGAGAATATCATCACAATAATGATCACGACCGAAGTTAAACAACCAAACGCAAACCATTTTCCTTTCATTTTCTTCCTCCTTTTCACACCGTATCCGGCAGTTACCGGAGCAGGCGGACTAATTTTTTAATTCTAATTCTTTTATTTTTCGAGATAGATTACTAACCTGCAAGTTCAAAATTTTAGCGGTCTTTGAGAGGTTTCCGTTGTTTATCTTCAATTGAGCAGCAAGGTATTTCATCTCGAATTCACGTTTTTTATCTTTGAATGGAAGTGTTTCATTCCAGAAATCTATTTTCTTATGTATCAAACCAAGATCAATAATATCGACTGGTTGTATAATGTCCTTATCGATGAGAATATAAATCCTTTCTATTAAATTCTTGAGTTCCCGCACATTGCCTTTGAATTCCCATGATTGCAGTTCGGAGATCATTAGCTGTGAAAATGTTTTGAGCGGGATCTTTAATTCTTCGGAAAAAACATGAGAATAATGCTCGATCAGGATCGGAATATCTTCCGGATGCGAATGTAGTGGGGGAGTGGTGATAGGTATCACATTCAGGCGGTAATAAAGATCATTCCTGAAAGCACCTTTTTCTACAAGGTCTTCCAGATTCTTGTGGGTAGCTGCAATTAGTCTTATATCTATTTTCCTGGTTTTATTGCTGCCCACTCTTTCAAATTCACCTTCCTGGATAACCCGTAAGATCTTTGCCTGTGCATTCAGGTTCATATCGCCGATCTCATCGAGGAATAGAGTTCCACCATCTGCCTGTTCGAGCTTACCGCTTTTGCTTTTCACAGCGCCGGTGAATGCTCCCCTTTCAAAACCGAAAAGTTCGCTTTCTACCAGTTCATTCGGAATGGCTGCCGAATTGAATTTGATGAATGGTTTATTTTTTCGTCTGCTTTTATTATGAATAGCATAGGCAACCAGTTCTTTTCCTGTTCCGCTTTCTCCACGAATGAGCACCTTGGAATCTGTAACCGCAACTTTATTGATCAGTTCAAGAAGGTCTTTTATTTCTTTGCTTTCTCCGATTATCCTGTATTGCTCGCCGATTGTATTCTTAATTCGTTCATAATCATTTGATATAGTTTTGAATTCAAATACGTTTTTTATAATTATTTTTATTTTTGTAAGGCTCAAAGGTTTTTCCAGGAAGTCATAAGCACCGAGCTTGATAGACTGCACAGCTTCTTTTATGCCGCTATGCCCGGAAATCATTATTATTATAGAGTGTTTATTTTTGTTCTTCATTTCTTTGAGAATATCGAGCCCGTTTGCTCCGTCAAGCCTTACATCCAGAAGGACTAAATCTGGAGAAAGCTCGTTGAACAGTTTTATACCTTTTCTGCTGTCGAGAGCATATTCACAAGAATAGCCTTCATCTTCCAATATATTCTTAAGAGTCAAACAGATATTCATTTCATCATCGATGATAAGAACCTGCATATTTATTCCTTTTCTCGACCCACACGGGTCAAGTTAATATTCTACAAACTTAATGTTATTTCAAAAACACTGCCTTTACCAATTTCGCTTTTTACATCTATTATTGCATTGTTTATGTCAACCAGTTTTTTTACAAGAGCCAGTCCAAGACCAGTACCTTTCTTTTTTTTAGTAAAATACGGTTCGAATATTCTGGTAAGATCGTCTGCTTCAATTCCTTTTCCTTTGTCGGAAATCCGTATCTTAACGTTTTCTTTTTCTTTACTTATCATTATCTCAATTTCAGCTTCTTCGGGTGATGCATCGAATGCATTCTGCAGAATGTTTGTAACGATCTGGTAGAAATGGGTTTGATCGAACCTGATAATGCAGCTTTCATCACTTTTTAGAGCAATATTATATTTATGAATGTAAGGTTTGATAATTTCTTTGATAACAAGCAGAGGATCGAATTCCGAGAAATCGGGAGTGATCTTCTTTGCAAAACTGGAAAATGAGCGGGCAAGATTCTTCAGGTTGGATATTTCCTGGTTAATTATTTTTACGGAATCGGGAAATATTTTTTTAAATTTTTCTGGGTTTTCTTCATATTTTTCTTCCAGTCTCTGGATTGAAAGCTGGATGGGAGTAAGTGGGTTTTTGATCTCGTGTGCGAGAATGCGGGAAAGCTCTTTCCAGATCATATCTTTTTCTGCCTGGATAAGCTTATTCTGAACACTAACTAATTCCCGCGACATACTATTAAAAGATTGTTTGAGTTCTTTTATCTCTTTTATTCCTGTTTCCGGCAGGTAAACAGAAAAATCTCCTTCACGTATTTTGGAAGTGGCAGATTGCAGATCTTTGAGAGGTTTTGTTATCTTATAAAAAACAAAAACAAAAGCGAAAATAGAAACGATCATCAGGAAGAAAAGGAAAACGGCAGAATATATTTGAGCTTCATTCTGGATCATTTCCGTGGCAGCAAGGCATTCCCTGAATCTGTTCAATAGGTTTTTTGCCTGCAAACTGTCTTCGGGATTTGCATAGGTTAAAGTGGATAGCTCCTGATCTAATTTCAGGTTTTTGAATACTTCGTTCGATTGCTTCTGTTTGCCTACAAAGAAAGAATTTAACATGAACAGGCTGGAGATATATAAAGCAAGAAAGAGAATTATTATACTGGCTCGGAATCCTATTCTAACTTTCATTTTCACCTTTAATACATTGTTGTTTTATCTTTGGTTTTTTGAAATTCCACAACATCATCATATCGTATTCTTTATTAATCGATTCAAGATGTATCTTTTTTAGAAATGAGGTCAGGGTAATATCGATTTCCGTTAATTCATCTCCTTTGTAGGAATACTCAACATTAGAAATGGTCTCTAATAATTGCTGGTAAGATTCCATACTTAAACTTTTTTCCTGCTCTTCCAGCTCGATCGTGAAAAACTGTGACATGGGATCGAAAACAACCGAATGTTTGAATTCATTTGTATGGATAACTGCAGAATTATTTTTGATCTTTATTTCAAAGAAGATATCGATTTTCTGTCCCGACTTGAATATTTCTTCAAAATCATTTTCGAAGGCATTTATCAACTGTGTTTTTAAATAAATGTTGTTGCCAAGGAAATTTGCAGTAATTGCGGCAAAAGCTGCATCGTTCCCTTCGTATGTAGATAAAAAAAGCATGCTTAAAGATATCACACCGTTTATTATCTTGCTGGAAATGGCTTGAAACATTATTTCCTCTTTAAACAAAAGCCCCTAACAGACTTCAGCCTGTTAGAGACTTTTCATAAGTATTACTTGCTGTCAATAATTAAAATCCGAACCACGGACCAATTGATATTGTATAGCCATCATATGAAGTATCGGGAGAATTAGCTATTTCAAAATCATCACCGCAGGAAATGGATTCCCATCCGGATGTGAATGAGTGACTTAAGAAATAACCTGCTTCCGCTCTAATACCAAGCCAATCGAGTATCCTGACCATCAACATTGCCTTTGGTTGGAATATTATGTAACTTCTCTTCATCTCAATGAAATTATTAGCAGAAGCATCCATATCATCATTAAGTGAATCCCAGTTATAATTACTATCGGTTTGAGATACTTCAAGAGTATGACCACCCCAGCCAAGCATAAAGCCCAAAGAAGTAACTATTCTTTTGGAAACTGCAAATCTTTTATCTAATGTAACTCCGCCAAAACCATTGCTGTAATACATTCTTCTTGTAACATTTAAACTGTCGCCTATTAGATATCCTTTTTTCCTGTCGATAGAATATCCTGCACCCATACCGCCCAGAAACCAGCCTTTTCCAACGTTACCTTTTCCGCCACCACCATTCATGAAGATACCTTTTTCATCCAAACCGTTGAAGCCATATTCATTTAAAACAAAATTAATATCTTCAAATTCATCTTTTGCAACATACCAAACTGGTATCCAGCTTCCACCACCGAAACCTACGGAGAGTTTCTTCTTTTTCTTTCCATCTTTGGTTATCACAATGTCTTTCCCTACGTGTTTTAAGGTAGAAAGAGTTAATTTGGTGAGATATGTTTCTTCATCACGATATAGTTTAACCTCAACTTCGTCTCCAATGTTCTTACTCTTGATAAGATTAACGAGATGATCTTCGAATTTTACTTTCTTACCGTCAAATTCCATAATGATGTCTCCACCAATTATCCCTGCTTTCTGAGCAGGGCCATTTGTAGTTATGCCTTTTACCAGAACACCATAACAATGTGGATAATGCATTTTGTATGCATCTTCAAAATCCATATCGGCAAGATATACACCCATCTTAGGAGTTTTGGAAGATGTCTTGTTAATGTTTATTGTAATAGGTTTGATGTTAATTTCTTTAAGAGCTTCATTCATTTCTTCCATAGCTTCATCGAGTTCTTCCTGGATCTCGATATTGATCTCATTTTCTTCTAATTTCTCCTGTGCATAAAGAGAAACAGATCCTAAAACCATTACTGCCAACAGTAATAAAATACACTTTTTCCCCGATAGATCGGGATTAATCATAGATTTTAACATTTTGACCTCCTTTTGCTTCTTACTGGTGCAACTATCGTGCCAGACGCAATATTTGACTCTAATACATATAAAAATATAAAGTTACCTAATTCTTTGAATTAACATTGAACCCGATAACTTTATAAATTTGATAAAATCCTGAATTATGGATTATCAAAAAGATATTTATTCTGCTTTTTTTATTGCTCCAACTGGGCATCCTTTAAATTTATTATTGTCACCTTCTACGCATATACCGCATGATGTGCATTTATTTGAATCTATCACAGCAATACCATTAACCATCTTGATAGCATCTACGGGGCATGGTTTTATACACAATCTGCATCCGATACAATTTTTTTTATCGACAACATAATAGTCTTTCTTTTTCGATTCTTCCCAGAGAGGTACTCCATCCTTGCTGCGCAAATCAGTTTCCGAACCATCTAAAATCAAACTGTAAGCAACTATCTCCTCGGAATCGATAATTCCTCTTATAACAATACTCTGCTTTGCCTGAAGCTCGATTTTGTTTTCTACTAAGAATTCATCCGGTGCCAGGTTCAATTTATAAAAATCCTCTCCTGTATTCAAAAACCAATCTTCACCTATCTTTTTCAACTTTCCTTTAAATTCTGTGAACTGCTGATCGGATTGAGAAACAATTTCTACTGCAAAAAAAAATGCTAATATAATAACTGTTAAAACGATCCATCTTTTTTTCATCTGTTACTCCATTTGATCAACAATTACAATTGCATCCGCAGTTTTCATCTGCGTTTTCCAGATACCTGCAGATATACGTGGAATCTGCTTCAACTTTAACCTGGAATTTTTTATTTGCTTCTACCGTGAAAGTATCATACTTTCCATAGGAATGCCAATTATCACAGCCTAGAAATTTTACTTCCAGTTTGCCGCTGATAACCGTCATCAACTCTTTTGTGGAAGTGCCGAATTCATACTCACCGGTAGCCATCACACCTATAGTTGCATCACAATCTCCATCTTTGAACGCGATAGATTTTACTTTTCCCTCAAAATACTCATTAACTTTGAACATTAATACTACTCCATTTATTATTAATTTTCACTATATATCTTACTCTTTTTTTTCTTCTTCGATCTTTATTTCTAATTCCTGGATTTTATTAAATGCTTCCATTCTAAATTCAGAAATAGGATATTCTTTTATGAACAACTTCAAGTATTGTAATGCTGTTTCATTTTCCTGGTTTTCAAATAGAATATTGGAATATGTCATTCCTAATTTGAAAAGTGCTTCTCCTCTGTATTTATCCTGATGACTTTGATTATTATAAACCTCTAAATAGGTTTTTATTGCTTCATCGAAATCTCCGATCTTAAATGCACCATCTGCATATTCCAATTTGCTGATAACCTTTTGCTCGGTGATGTCAACTTCTTCTTCATCTTCATGAAAGTCATCAAGAGCAGTTATGGATTTTGGAACTTCCTGCTCGTTAATATCTTTTTTTACAACTTTTGATGATGAACATGAAAGAATTAGAAACAGGGATAATAATAAAAAAATCAGCTTCATAATATACTCCTTTTTTCTTAATGAAAGTTTTTACTTTCACATTACCCGCCACTTATAAGATGAATAATTTTTACTACAGAATTCACAGGTACATTTTTTGTTCCATACTCTTCTTTTTTTATTAATTCACCATTCACTTTGATCACTAACATTTTGAAAGTATAATTCATAATTCTTAGTATTTTGTCAATCGTCATGTTCTCTTCCCACTCGATGAGATTGCCGTTAACAGTTATTGTTTTCAAAGATTCCTCAAAAGCAATTCCAGCACCAAATTCGCCTGCATATTGGCAACGATGCCAACCCGCGGAGCCATGGGGGAGATGCCATTTGTAATATCGCTTTCTTCATCTCCACAGATATAAAGGTTATCGAATTCGTGAGTATGAATGATCTCATTCTTTCCATACCCTGCCAACCCGGATGCGGCAATTATGGGTTTATCCGGAAAAATCTGTATCCATGTTTCAATTAGCATTTTTTTCATTTCTGCTTTATCAAAGGCTTCTATCAAAATATCAGCTTCACCGAACAGCTCCGGAATATTATCTTCCGTTATCAATGAATGATATATTTCATATTTTGAAAAAGGATTTATTTTTATAAGATTTTCTTTTAAACCCTGTACTTTTGGCATTCCGATCTGCTCGATAAAATACTGCTGTCTATTCAGGTTGGAAGGTTCTATTTTATCAAAATCAGCGATGATAAGTTTACCAATTCCTACTCTTGCCAAAGAAACTGCAATTGTAGAACCTAAACCACCAGCTCCTGCAATTCCGACTGTTGCTTTGCGGATTATTGGTAGAATTTTTGGGTCGTGTTTGGAGAAGAATTGGGATTCAAGGTTTTGTCTAAAATCATTCATATTTAATTTAATAATT
>JAIORR010000345.1 GCA_021108055.1 Candidatus Cloacimonadota bacterium | reverse complement strand
ACCAAGAACAAATGCTAATTTCCTCTGCCTGTTCGGGCGACTTGTCTGGGCGTAACATCGTGAAGACTGAAGTTTCATAGAGCCCAGTGTTCTCTGTCTTTGAGTTATAATTCCTATTTTTTCCATAACCTTTCATAAATTATGATCCACAACCTGATTTTCCTTTATTTCCAAGGTTCTGCTAATTATTTCTAATTCTATTAAGCCGGGAAGTTTGTATCCTTCCGGAAAATAGACAAAGTTATCGATGAGGAATGCAGTTTTAGTTTGTTCATCGTAGATCGCAAAGCTCTGGAAAGCGCCGCCAACTGCATGTTTCATGTTCTGCCACCTTCCGGATAATTTCCAGCATCGATATTTGCCGAGTTTCGATCTTTCCACTCTTACATCTTTATCTTTAAACTCATCTTCATCGTAATATTTCCAGGCTATTTCTGCTCTTGTTTTTTTTATCCATTCTTTTCCCACCCGATCTTCGTCCATGTTTTCGTGGTAAACAGAAATATACCTGTCAGGACTGTTTCTTAGACGAGCAAGAAACGAAATAAAATTATTTTCCATATCTTTTTTGTAAAGGACATAATTCTTTGGTATCTTAAGTTCCCATGGAAAAGCGGAAAAGCTGTTTGAAGAAAAAACATCATATTTGTAAATCTGCCTATTAATTCGTTCATACAGTTTATCCTGAAAAAGATCAAATGTTTTTGTTGCCTGCAGGATATTTAATTTCAAGAGGTTTTCTTCACTACTTCCAGCCATGAAAAGGACGAATTGATCATTTGCCCAGACATTTTCTTTGGGATACATTCCCACGAGGTCGGCATTTATTTCTTCTTTTATCTGTTCTCCCATTATTTCCTTAATATAAGAAGAAACCTTTTCGCCGGATTGAATATCTGCCATAAAAATAAGATTATTGAATTTGTAAAATTGTTCCATTTCATCGATGGGAACATGTTTCACTTCAAAATATTTTTCGTTTTCCGTTGTAAACAGGAATCGTTCCAGGGTTTGCTTCAAAGGTTGTTCGGCATATTTCCACACGTTTTTATCTGCAAAAACATAAATGGTTTGTTTATGACCCCATGACATTGGTTTTTTAGAATCTATTTTTTTCCCGGAAGCATGATATTTGTTATCATTTCCGGAACAACCCGTCAAAAAAATTATCAGGATAAATAATCCGATTATTTTCCTATTCATGATTTTTACCTGTTTTTATTTTTGAGATAAAAATAATACCGGATAAAATTGTGATGAAAGCTATGATCCAGAAAGCAATGTTAAATCCGCTTTTTATTTGATCGTAATAAATTCCAGTCCATTTTGAAATAATAGAATAATAAACAAGAGCTGCAATTGCCCCCGTCATCTGAAGTATGGTTTTTAATTTTCCCCAGATATCTGCGGCAATAAAAACACCTTTTTTTGCATATAAATTTCTGAGCAAGGTGATCAATATTTCTCTGAATAAAATGATATAAACAATGTAAACACTGAAAAACCTGATCGGTTCAAGTGCAATTGAAAAAAGGGCAGAGATCACCAGGATCTTGTCTGCAAGAGGGTCCATAAACTTGCCGAAATTTGTAATAACTTCAAACCTGCGGGCAAGCATGCCATCGAAAAAATCTGTGATGCAGGCGACAATAAAAACAATGGTTGCCCAAAGAATATGATGTTCAGCTTTGCAGATAAATGAAAGCCAGATAAATATGGGAACAAGGGCAATGCGGACGAGCGTTAAAAAATTTGGGATATGTCTTTTCATCAGATGTTTTTTCCTAATGATATTCTGGCGATAAGTGTACTGAAAAGCATAGCAGCGAATTCAATTCCAAACAACCTGTAATCTATTTCTATTTGCAGATATTGAAAATAGATCGCTGCAAAATAAACAATGAATATAAAAGCGATCGGGAAAAGGCTGGTCCACAGGGAATTTATCAGGAATTGTTTTCTTCTGATCTTTGAAGTGCCTCCGGATGTTCTGAATATTTTCCAGAATTCGTTGCTTTTCATCTCGAAGTGAATCCTTAGAAAAACCATGATGAACAGTAACAAAAGAATAAATAATCCATTTCCGATCAAATAAGTTCGATAAAGTATTTTAATCTTCCTCTGGCTTACATTCCACGACGGAATGTCGTAATTCATAATTATTTCCGGATAATTCCGAATCTTTTTTTCAAGTTCGTCTTTTTGAACTGACTTGAATTTTCCACCATCAAAATAGATACTCATCACATTGGGTAAAGCATATTTTTCCAGAATATTCTGTGCTCCATTTAATCCGTAATCTGCAATAATTTTCTCTGAGACTGTTGAATCGCTTTCAATTATCGTTTCTTTGATATATGAAAGTTCCGAAATATCCGAAAATAAAGAATCGAGAGAATTCAGATCCATAGAGAAAACGATCATCGGGATGTGGGATAAATTATTTTCAAAAACCTGTTTCTGATAATTATATCCTATATGAAAACAATTCCATCCCAGAATAATTAAAACGATTATTACTACCTGAAGAAAAATTCCTTTTTTCACACTCTCTCCACTTTCCTGTCCTGAATTCGATAATACGAATCAAAATTCTCAAGTTTGGTTTTGGAAGTTGCCACGATAGAAGATCCGCTGTTTATCGCAAACTCGCAAATATCAAATGCTTTTAATAAATTCTTTCCGTCAAAAAAATGATCGATGTCATCTATCAAGATGATAGAGGGTAATTGAATTACTGCTCTGATAAGCTCGATAAACTTCTGAGATGAATAAGAAAGGTCTTTGACCTTATATTGAATTTTCTCATGCAATCCCGCAATAAAACATAATTCTATTATTTTCTTTTTAATGTGACCGGAGACTTTTGGAAGCGGCAGGATAATATTTTTCCATACGGTTTCACCAGGAAGCAGATGCGTATTATTTTCCAGCAAAAAAGATTGTTTTTTCTTTTTATAGAAAGATAGCGGTTTCTCTTCGATAAGAATATCACCTTCAAATTTGGAAAAATCCCCATGAATCGATTTCAGAAGAAGGGTCTTTCCGGTTTCGTTATTTCCAAAGAAGAGCACTTTCTTTCCGCTTCCCAACGATATTTCTTCTATCACCATCAGGCGCTCTTTTTCCAGACTCAGTGCAAAATGCTCAATTTTAAGCATGAATAAGCTCCGCAATAAATATTTTCTTTTTATTCAAATCTTTTTGAATAATTTTTTCAGTGATTATTAGGTCAACTTTTTTTACAAATTTTTCCAAATCTTCCTTCCTGAATAAAGGATAAAGCAGGTATGCTTTTCCCTTTAGAAGTAAATTTCTTTTTACAGATTCCAGCATATCCTCCATACAACACATTATTTCATGATGCGAAACAGCACGTTCTTTAGACGGACTTATTTTTCCCGAGCTTTTGGTAAAGTAAGGAGGATTGGAAATAATTAGATCGCATTTCGCAGTAGAAACATAATTTCTTATATCCGCTTTGATAAAGGAAACATCGACTTCTGCAAGGATTGCATTCTCTTTTGCGATTTCTACAAGATGGTCTTGAATATCGATGCCGGAAATATTCCATAACGGAAAGTGGTGAGCCAGCATTATGGAAATTATACCACCGCCGCAGCCGAGATCGAGAATATTAAAATTTTCTGTGTCATTCCGAAATCGATGACAAATGGTCTTTACAATGAATTCAACGTCGGAAGAAATCGATTGTCCAGATTTGTATTGATATATCTTTTTTCCAAAAGGAAGTTCAACGGTAGATTTAATATTCATGAAATTAGCTTTTATAATATTGAAAGGTTTGGGGAGTATAAGTCAATACTTATAGAGAAGTATGACCGAACCCACCTTTACCTCTATCGGTTTCGTCAAGTTCGTCCGTAATGACGAAATTCACGATTTCGTGTTTAGCAACGACCATTTGAGCAATTCTGGTTTTTGGTTTTATAAGAAAATCATCTTTTCCAAAATTGAAGAGAATGATCTTGATTTCACCGCGGTAATCTGCATCGATTGTTCCGGGAGAGTTCAGCACACCGATCTGATGATTTATTGCCAGTCCGCTTCTGGGTCTTATCTGCACTTCATAACCTTCCGGTATGGAAAAGGCAATGCCCGTAGGGACAAGTTGAACATTACCGCTTTTTAGAATAATATCTTCGCTATTTGAGGAAAAGAGATCATAACCGGCAGAGTGTGCAGTCATCTGCAGGGGGAGTTTTGCGTCAGGGGCTAATTTACTGATCTTTATATCTATCATTTAGAATTGTCTGGTAAGAATAAAATCACAAAGCATACAAAAAAGTTTAGCTTTTTCTCCGTATGGTTTAAGAAGTGCTTTTGCATCTTCGATAAGTTTTTCTGCCATTTTATAAGATTCTTCCAAACCATAAACAGAAGGGAAGGTAGCTTTTTTTGCTTTTTTATCTTTACCGATTGTTTTTCCCAAGGTCTGCTGATCTCCTTCAATATCCAGGATGTCATCTGTTATCTGGAAAGCCAGTCCGATCTTATGTCCGAACTTCTCTAATCTTTTCTGATGTTCTTCAGATGCATCTGCCAGATAGCATCCGAAACGTATTGGAAGATTGATCATTCTTGCTGTTTTGTTATAGTGAATATATTCCAGGGTTTCTTTGTTTATCTTTTTGCCTTCGCTAAGAATGTCTACCATCTGCCCGGCGATCAATCCTTTATTGCCGGCTTCAATAGCCAGTTCTTTTATGATCTTTAATTTCAATTTATCATTGATATCTGCATAAGTAATAGCTTCGAATGCAGATGTTAAAAGTGCATCTCCGGCAAGAAGAGCAATATCAGAACCAAATACAACATGGCATGATCTTTTCCCGCGTCGATAGTCGTCATTATCGATTTCCGGAAGGTCATCATGAATCAGGGTGTAGCTATGAAGCATCTCAATGGCTCCAGCAATCAAAAGGGTTTTTTTAATATCATCTTCAAATAAAAGATAGGTATTTATCAAGAGATAAGGTCGTATCCTTTTCCCGCCAGCGAATAATGTATGACGAATCGCTTTGTGTATCTGTTTTGGATATTCATCTTTTCGAGGAAGGAAACGGTCAACTTCTATATTAACCAATTCTCTTTTTTCTTTTATATCTTTTTTCAAGATCATTTTAGTATTGCTCATTTCTTACTCTTCGCCAATTTCGCTTTTTTGTAATTTCTTCGACAATGTCTCGATTCTGTTTTCAACTTTTTCCAGTTTTTCATTACAGTACTTAGTCAATCTTGATCCTTCTTCGAATAAGCTGATGATCTTATCAAGTTCATCTACACCGTTTTCAAGTGTGTCGACTATTTCTTCCAGCCTTTTCAAAGCATCTTCAAATTTCATTTTATCTTTCATTTTTATTTCCATTTAAGTAGTTATTATAGATAAAAAATCAAGAGGTAATATACTGGATTTTCGGAAAAAGAGAAAAGTATTTTTCAATCTATTTTTTTGTCAGGACAATATCGTCTTCTAATTTGTTCAGGTAGTCGTAAGGGTTTCTATGTTTATTATATCTCAATACCTCATAATGCAGATGAGTTCCTGTTGACCGACCTGAATCTCCCATCTCTCCGATTATCTGACCGCGCTTAACAACATCTCCTTTCTTTATGTAAAATTTATGAAGGTGAGCATAAAGTGTTTTATAACCGAATTGATGAGAAATCGAAATATATTTTCCCAGTAATTTCAATTTTCCTACCGATCTGACTACACCATCTGCTGTTGCATAAATAGGACTTCCTTTTTTGTTGGCAAAATCAATTCCGTAATGAAATTTTCTCTTTTTTGTTATCGGATGTGTTCTTATGCCAAATCCATCTGAAATACGTCCATAAGTGGGATAAATGGAAGGAGTGCTTTTATACAATAGTTCCTTTAGCTGAACTAGATCCAGCAGCTTTCCATGAGATTGGTAATCGAATTCTACTTTACTTTTAAGCTGGATTATTTTGTTTAACGTTAGATTATAATTAAGATGCAATCCATTATTGAAAGAAGTAAATGTTGTATCTATCTGGGGAAGACCACCAACTCCCATTTCTCTGATTTCTTTATTGATCAATTTGAAATTTTTATCCGAACGGATATTGTCTTCCCAATCTTCCATTAATTTTAATTTGGTCATAATAGAATCTATCTCTGAGGAAAAAAAGGATAACTTATCTTTCAGGAGTTCGTTTTCAGTTAAAACGCTTTGAGCCTGAGAAATTTTGTTCTGATTATGTACGATATAAAATACTGATCCGGTGAATAACAAGACAAAAACAACAGCAAGTGAACAGAAGAATAAACCTATTCTTTTGGGCAAACTGATATTTACAGGTCTGGACGACTCTGTAGTAGATAATACAATGTGCCATCGTTTTGAAACGGACATAATCTTTCCTTTTTTTAACTTATTTCAAAAGAAAAAAACATGTTATTAATGTCAAGTTATTTTAACCCCACTATTGATAGGCAATTACGGGGTTTTAAAGATAATTAAATAAATCTCTTGACCAATATTAAGTATAAAATCAGAAAAAATACAGGCAAGAATATCATTAAAATAATAAATAGGGAGACATTATGATTAAAAACTTCAACGAACTTTTAGCAAAAGTTAAGAAAATGAAGAACAAGAAAGTTGTTATCGCTGCTGCACATACTTCATCTGCACTTGAAGCGGCGATATTGGCAAAGAAAGAATGTATTGCAGATTCTCTTCTTGTGGGAGAAAAATCGATCATCCTGGAATATTTCAAAGAAAATGCACCAAAGTTAACCGATGCCTTTGAGATAATTGATACAGGATCAGATATGAGTCTGGCAGCAAAGGAATCTGTGAAAGCCATACAGGAAGGAAAAGCAGATATTCTTTTGAAAGGTAAATGTGATACGGCAACACTCCTGAAGGCAGTATTGAATAAAGTGGATGGATTGAGGACAGGTGAAATACTGAGTGATGTGCTGGTTTATGAACATCCCGAAAAACTGGTTTTGATGAGCGATGGAGGAATTAACCTTTACCCAACTATTGAAGATAAAGTATCCATTATTAAGAATGCCGTAAAGGTTGCCCATGGACTTGAAAATCCAAAGCCCTGCGTTGCTCTTCTGGCAGCGGTAGAAGTGGTGAATTCAAAAATGCCGCCTACGATCGATGCCAGTATTATTGCAAAGATGAACGAGAGAAAACAGATAAAAGGATGTATAATCGACGGGCCGCTTGCCTTTGATAACGCCGTGAGCGAGATGGCTGCAAAAATGAAAGGAATAGATTCTGAAGTTGCAGGGAAAGCCGATGTTCTGATAGTTCCAAATATCGAATCCGGTAATATTTTTGGAAAATGTCTAACCTATTATTGCAACTACCGTGTAGCTCATGTGGTGATGGGAGCCAAAGCACCGATACTGATAGCATCACGCGCAGATACGGCAGAGACCAAAATGCTTTCTATGGCACTGGGTGTGCTTAGTGCATAATTATCAAAACGAACTATAAAGAGAAGTTAATAACCTATTCTACCGTTTTCTTTTGTTTCAAGATTTCAGTAAGTGATTCATCGAACAAACTTTTCAACACATAGAATTCAAAAAAACCATCTTTTCCCGGAACCAACTTCATTGGAATGGAAAAAGAACTAACAAAATCTGCGATCAGATTGTTAGTAAACAAGTTGAAAATTGCTACTTCATCGGAATTCGCAGTGATCAGATATTTTTCTCCCTGATATTTTTGATCCTTAAAGAGTTCAATGAATTTCTTACTTTTATATCCTTCAGGATGGTTTCCAGTTAAAATCAATAAAGTATCTTTTATCTGAAAAAAATAGTAAGCTTGGTTTTCGGAAACACGAATCGAAGGTTCATGATATATCTTGTGAAAATCATTCTGAGCACATTCTAAAAATATTATATTATCATTTGAATAAGAATCTAAGAAAGACTCCCATTTGCTGTCTGACGGCAGATCTTCTTTAGAAATAATCATCTTGTTTACCATTTCAGCAGAACCACTATATTTCAGATAAAGGTATAAATAAGATTCAATCCCAATTTCTTTAATTAAAAAGTAATTATATAATCCACTCAAAGGATAGCTTAAAGAAACATCTACTTTATAAAAACCTTTTTTGCTCATGAGCGAGGAATAATGCAGCATATCGGATCTGTGTAAAAATATGCCCAAATCAAGGATCACCTTCGGTTCCTTACCTCCTCTCCCTCCAAAAGCAACTGCAAAACCTTCCTGAAAAAAAGGATGAGTGTATAGCGGCAATTGTTGAAGTTTCAAATTTATCAATAAATGCATTAGTTCATGATAATGATTATTATAGGTTGTAATAAGATAATCGTATGCAAGATTGTAAATACCGCGTGTTCGAAAACCGGTCAATTTCTCGATTTCATCTTCATTTTTGCAAAGATAGTAATATATCTTTTGGGACCGGATATCCTCTATCTGTTTGCTACTTAAATTCAATTCGGAGGAAATATTGTTGAAAAATTTTTCTAAATTCATAATGCAATAAGGATTGAAAAGAGTAGAATCACTGATCATAAATATGAAGTGTTCGCTTTCAATTTTTTTCCAACCCGATGTATAAAAATAAATTGGAGAAATAAGATATTTTTCTTTGAAATAGAAGTTTCGTTTATAATTCATTTCCGGTACGTAAAATTCCAGGCAGGAAAGATCATTCTGTAATTCATTAATGCTTATCTCATATGGTATCTGGTTTTTGATCACTCGTTTTTTAACTATAGGATCAATGTTATAA
>JAIORR010000164.1 GCA_021108055.1 Candidatus Cloacimonadota bacterium | reverse complement strand
TGAAATATGAAAATGAAAAAGACCAGGTTTCAAGACAGATCATATTCAGAAACACGTTTATGATAGCTTCTCTGATTCTTCTTAATATTGTCTTTATCTTTTTTAATCGTTATCGAACAAAATTACAGGCACATAAAGAGTTGGAAGAAGCTCATGATAAATTGGAACAAATAGCCAGTAAAGATCCTCTTACAAATCTTTCTAACAGGCGGGATATGAAAGAGAAGATCATGTACGAAAAAAGCCGTTTTGAAAGAAGTGAAAAACCATTTGTGATAATTATGTCGGATATTGATTTTTTCAAGCAGGTTAATGATGAATATGGTCATGATTGCGGGGATTATGTATTAAAAACCATATCTGATATATTTCTTGAATCTATCAGGAAACAGGATATTGTGGGACGTTGGGGTGGTGAAGAATTTATACTTTTACTTCCTGAAACTAATTTGAAAGGCGGAAAAATTGTTGCAGAAAAAATAAGGAAGAAAATATATAAAACAGAATTCAAATATCAGAAAAATAAAATACCTGTCAGAATGACTTTTGGTGTAACTATTATCAAGCCGTTTCAGGAAATCAATGATTGTATTATCGAAGCAGACAAAGCACTTTATGATGGAAAAAGAAACGGAAGAAATCGAGTTGTTCTTACTGAATGATTTTATTCGTAATAATATATAGCCTTGATAGGATCGATCTTTGAAGCTTTTATAGCCGGATAAAGACCGGAAGTTATTCCGATAATAACACTGAATCCTATCCCGAGTAAAATCCCTTCAATTGGAATTGGACAATTAAAATGCATCAACAAAGCCAGAGCTTTAATAAGAAAAGACGATAGAAATATTCCTACAGCAGCACCCATTAATGCAAGTATTATTGCTTCGAACAGGAAATGAAAAAAAATATCCCTGTCTGTTGCTCCGATGCTTTTCCTAATGCCTATCTCGGTCATTTTCTCATTTATAGAAATCAATAATGTGCTGAAAAGACCGATCCCTCCAACGATCAGGGAGATGGAAGCGATTGCCGAAAGTGTGATGTTCCATTTCTTCATCATTTCGTTGATCTCGTCTGTTATTTTGAACATCAATGCACCAACATCATTAAATGAAAAATCATGAGTCATATTATGTTTTGCCAGAAGGTGCTGGTTAGTTGTTGTTTTCATTTTGTTAAAAGACAGCTTATCTTTTGCCTGTAAATAAATATAATCAACAGCATTTTCTGCCCGTAGATATCTTGCACCTGTAGATAGCGGAATGTAAACTGCTCCCAGGTTATGCTTTCTTTCCCAACTGTTGAAATTCATCCCGCTCTGATTTAGTTTATCCTTATCCAATACTCCGATTATCTTAAACCTGTTCTCTCCAATTTTGATAATTTTATTCAGAGGGTCTTCCTTCGATAAATATTTTTCTACAAAATAATATCCAACGATACAAGATTTCACTGCATTAGATTCCTCAAAAGAATTGAAGTATCTTCCGGATTTCAGAGGAAATGTTTTACATTGAAAAAAATTATTGTTCGTTGCGTTCAAACGGATATTTTCTTCTTTTTCATTAGAAAGAAATTTTTCATATGAACTAACATATCCATAAATATATTTTAAATCTATTTCTTTTTTCAGCATCATGTAATCAGAAAAAGTAAGAGGTTTAGTTTCACGCTTAATATACTTGAACCGCATTCTTCTGCGTGAAAAGTGGGACTCCTTCCCTGTTGACGGATAAATTATTATCGAATTATTCCATCCCATATCTTCCATTTGGTTGGTTATGAATATTTTTAGTCCGTAAATTGTAGAGAACATTGTTACTACTGCGAACACACCGATAATGATTCCCAAAAGAGTTAAAAAAGATCTCATCTTATGAGAAAAAATATTCAGCAAACTGCTGCTCATACTTTCAAATATATGCATATTCTCTCAATTTCGGCTTTGTTTTTCCCGTATTAAAAAATTTCTTCACCACATTTTGGACATTTTTTGAAATTCCCTTTCGCTTTGGAAGTCCTTTCTTCAAGGTAGTAATATCCGCAAGAAGGACAGGAAAGTTTCACCGGTTTATTATTGGAAATAAATTTGCATTCAGGATAATTTGTACACGAATAAAAATATTTTCCTTTTTTATTTCGTTTTTCCGTGATCTCTCCATCTTTACATTCAGGGCATTTAATTCCAAGTGTAAATGGTTTTGTAAATTTACATTTCGGATAATTCGGACAGGATATAAATCTTCCGAATCGTCCGTTTTTAATAATCAGTTCACGTCCACATTTCGGACATTTTTCTTCCAGTTTTTCCGGAACCCGAATAATTATCTTCCCACTATCATCTTTACTGTAATTTTTAATATTCTTGCATTTCGGAAAATTAGAGCAGGCAAGGAATTTTCCGTTTCTCCCCCATTTGATCACCATCTCACTTCCACATTTTTCACAGATTATATCTGTTTTTTCGGTTACAGATTTTTTTGCTTCCTTGAAATCGAGTTTCTTTATCAAATCCTGCATCGAGTTATAATAATCGTGCAGGAGAGTATGCCATTCTACTTCTCCATATTCAACTTTATCCAGACTGTTTTCCATTTTTGCCGTGAATGAAATATTAAAGAAATCGTCAAAGTGCGAAACAAGGAATTTATTTACTGTCAGCCCCAGCTCCGTGGGAAAGAATTTTTTGGTTTTCAGGACTACATATTTCCGCACCATTATCGTGTTTGTGATGGCTGCATAAGTAGAAGGTCTTCCGATCCCTTTCGATTCGAGCTCCTTTATCAACATTGCTTCAGAGAATCTGTTCGGCGGTTTTGTGAATAATTGAAGAGCGTCGATTTTTTCCGATTCCAGTTTATCATCCTTTTTATATCCTGAATCTATATTCTCTCCCAGAATGACCTTTGTGTGGGGAAATGCTTCTGTAAAACCCTTTTCCAATATTGTATTTCCAATAGCACCAAATTGAGCATTCCCGATCATTATTTCCAGGTTTTTAGATTGCAAAGTTACGGGTATCATCTGGGTAGCAACGAATTTCTGCCAGATAAGGGTGTAGAGTTTCATTTGCTCTTTACTAAGATAGTTGTTTATGCTTTCGGGGGTTTTGAACGGATCAGTAGGTCGGATCGCTTCGTGAGCATCCTGAGCTGAACTCTTATTTTTATAAACACGGGTTTTGGGATTAAGCTTGCTTTTTCCAAATCGTTCTGCAACAAGTTTCCTGCAGGAATTCAAAGCTTCATTTGATATTCGCAGAGAATCTGTTCTCATATAAGTTATCAGACCTGTAGTTTCGCCACCAATGTCTATTCCTTCATAAAGTTGCTGTGCTATCTGCATTGTTCTTTTGGCAGAATAGTTAAGAAGTCTGGCTGCATCCTGCTGAAGTGTACTGGTAATATAAGAAGGTGATGGATGGATGTTTCTCGTTGCTTCTTTTATGTTTGTTAAAATGAAATTTTTATTTTTGATGTGTTCTAATATTTCACCTGCATCTTTTTTAGTAGAAATATCCATTTTTTTTCCGTTCCATTTTTGAAATGCTGCTTTAAATGGAAGGAGTTTGTCTTTATATAAAACAGCATCTATGTTCCAATATTCTTTCGGTATAAAATTGATTATTTCTTCTTCGCGTTCACAGATTATCCTGAGAGCAACAGATTGAACTCTACCGGCACTGAGATTCTTGGTTATTATTTTCCATAAGAGCGGACTGATGTTATAACCAACTATCCTGTCCAGCATTCTTCGAGCCTGTTGGGAATTAACTTTTTGCATGTCAATATCCCCTGGATTATCCATTGCCTGCTGTATAGCTTTCTTGGTAATTTCATTGAATATTATCCGGTGAACCTGCTTTTTTTCTGTTTCCTTTTCCAGAACATGAACCAGGTGCCAGGCAATAGCTTCTCCCTCACGGTCGTGGTCTGAAGCAAGGTAAATACGATCTGCATTTTCCGCTGCTTTCTTCAGTTCGGAAATTATCTTTTTCTTACCCGGGTCAGTAACATACTTTGGGATGAATTTATCTGTGATATCAATGCCGAAACTTTTTTGCGGTAGATCTCTCACATGTCCCATCGATGCTTTTATGTTATATTTATTTTGTAAGAATTTACTAATGGTTTTTGCTTTTGCAGGAGATTCGACTATTATTAGATCTTTTTTCATAATTAATTAATCTCACTATCGAAATCGAATTCGGTTTCATTTATAAAAAATATGTCGAGAAGCTCTTTTATCGATACATTAACATTATCAGAAAATATTAAAAAATTCACAATATTATCGATCATTTTCTTGGATATTTTTCTTTTTAAAAACACATTCAACTGCATAGATAGGTTTATCACTTCTTCAAAGATTTGATGATCTATAGATTTTAAACTAAGAAGACTTACAAGATAGCCGAATGCTTGAGGAGTGAGAACCCTTTTTTCGTCCTCAGCAAAAATCCGGTTATATGTATTTAGTTTTTGTCTATGTAACAAAGAATTCATAAATATCTTCAATTCTTTTTCAGAAATCCCTAACTTCTTCAATCTTTTTCTGGAAGATTTCTCAGAAAAGACATCATTAAAAATTTCTTCAACGATTTTATTCTTCATTCAACATCCTTATTTTTATGCTATTTTACCACAACATTTTTTATATTTTTTCCCGCTTCCGCAAGGACATGGATCATTCCTGCCGATCTTTTCTCCTACAACCCTGGGTTGCAGTTTTTCCGGCTGGTTGGCAGCAACAGGAGTATGTTCCTGCCTTGAAGGTTCCGCACCGGAAGAAATCGGTCTTGCAAATGCAGAAGTTTCATCATGCCTCTGCCTTGCGAGGTTAAGAAAATCCTGAATATTTTCCGGACTGACAATATAAGTTGTAAAGACTTTTTTTGCAACATCCCGATTAATATTGAAGATAAGATTTTGGAAAAGATCGAAAGTTTCTTTTTTATATTCTATCAATGGGTCTTTCTGTCCGTATGCTCTCAGCCCAATTCCTTCTCTCAGAAGATCCATTTCGTGAAGATGATCTCGCCATAATTCATCCACAACGCTCAGAAGCACTCTTCTTTCAATTTCGCGTAGTTGCTCGCTCGTAAGTTCCTTCTCTCTTTGTTCATATCCTTTCAGAACAAGTTCGATCAGATTTTCAACAAGATTATCGAAGGTCAGGTGGGCAGGAATTGCATCTTTTTCTTTGATGACAACATTGAGGTTTGTCCTGATCCAATTAAGAATCTCACCTATCTGCCAGTTTTCAGGATACGGCTCGTCTTCAATAGTTTGTTGCACGATCTCGTTGATCGTATCTTTAATCATTTCTATAATTTCAAATTTAAGGTCGTAACCTTTGAGCACATTTCGGCGATATTGATAGATAACTTCCCGTTGCTGGTTCATAACTTCGTCATATTTAAGTAGTTGCTTCCTGCTTTCAAAGTTATAGGCTTCCACTCTTTTCTGTGCGGATTCCACAGCTTTTGTCATCCACGGATGAACTATTGCCTCTCCTGACTGAAGCCCGAACTTCACCATCATCGGACCGATCTTTTCAGAGCCGAATAAACGCATCAGGTCGTCTTCTAACGAAAGATAGAATCTGGAAGTGCCGGGATCACCCTGCCGCCCGCTCCTGCCTCGAAGCTGTCTGTCTATTCTGCGGCTTTCATGACGTTCTGTTCCCACCATATGAAGACCATCCAATGGAAGACCGTAAGGAAATTCTTCTGTTATCTTCTTGTTAAGTTTCAGATATTTCTCTTTTGATTCTGTAACAACGGTCTTACCTAATTTTATATCTGTTCCCCGACCTGCCATATTTGTTGCGATAGTTACAGCTCCGGATTCACCTGCAGATTTAATTATTTCTGCTTCCTTCTCGTGATATTTTGCATTTAAAACATTATGATCAATACTTCTACGTCGTAACATACGGCTCAATGTTTCCGAAACATCGACGGTGATAGTTCCAACAAGAATGGGTTTATTCTGTTTGTGCCAGAATTCGATCTCATCTATAATAGCTTTATATTTCTCATTTTTCGTAAGGTATATCACATCGTTGTGATCTATACGCGAGATAGGAAGATTTGTAGGAATTTCAATCACGGGAAGTTTATAGATTTCCATAAATTCAGATTCTTCGGTGATGGCAGTTCCTGTCATTCCTGCCAGTTTATCGTACATTCTGAAATAATTCTGTAAAGTGATCGTGGCAAAAGTTTGAGTTGCTTCTTCGATCGTTACGTTTTCCTTTGCTTCCAAAGCCTGATGCAAACCATCGCTGAACCTTCTTCCAGGCATCATACGCCCCGTAAATTGATCTACAATCATGACCTTATTATTCATAACTACATAATCTTTTTCTTTTTCAAAGAGAGAATAGCTTCTTAAAAGCTGCTTGATGTTATGTAGTTTCTCACTTTTATCCATAAAATCGGAAGTAACTTTTTCTTTTTGAATTGCTTTTTCTCCGGAAGAATATTTTTCATTTTTATCAACTTTATCGAGAAGGTCATCCAGCCTTTCCATTACAAAAAGATCAGGTTCCTTAACTGCAACCAGATCATTTCCTTTTTCGCTTAATTCAACGCTGTTCTGCTTTTCCTCGACCACATAGAAAAGCTCGGCATCTATAAGATGCATTTTTTTATCCCGCAGATAATATCCCTCGAAATCGGTAACGAGTTTTTTGAGCGGACCTTCTTTCATCAATTTAATAAATGATTTATTCTTGGGAGCTGCACGGCTAACCAGAAGAAGTCTTCTTCCAACTTCATCGGCATTATAATCTTCGTGTTTTAATAGATTCCTGATTTCCGTAAGATAACGATTTACAAGGATGTTCTGTGAATTAAAAAGTTTCAAGATCACAGGTTTAAGTTCATCAAAGAAGTTTTTGCTTTCTGCCACAGGACCACTGATGATAAGAGGTGTTCGTGCTTCATCTATAAGAACACTGTCCACTTCGTCAACTATTGCATATTGATGTTTTTTTTGAACCAGTCTCTCCACAGAAGTTGACATATTATCTCGCAGGTAATCGAAGCCGAATTCGCTGTTAGTTCCATAGGTAACATCACAGTTGTATGCTTCCTTTCTTTCTTCATTACTGATGCCGTTTATTATGCATCCTACTTTAAGCCCATGAAATTCAAATATCGGGCTCATCCATTCGGAGTCTCTCTGGGCAAGATAATCATTCACCGTGATTAGGTGAACACCTTTTCCCAGAAGGGCATTCAAGAAAAGCGGTAATGTGGCAACAAGTGTTTTTCCTTCTCCCGTAGCCATCTCTGCGATCATTCCTTCATGCAGAACAATAGCACCGATCAACTGAACATCGAATGGCACCATGAACCATTCTTCTTCATCTCCACGTACCGTGAATTTGTGTCCGACCAGGCGGCGGCATGTATCTTTGATTATCGCAAAAACTTCAGGAAGATGCTCATCCAGAACAGATTGTGTTTGTTGTTTCAGCTTTTTTGTAAGGATATCCATCTCATTTCCAAGAGAATCCTTTTTATTCTCATTAGATTCCAGATGGTATCTTTCTCTGAGATTCTCCAGTTCGTTTTCAGAAGGTTCCAGATTGTTCCGGATATCGCTTTTTATATCTTGAATTCTTGTTCTGAGTTCATCATCGGAAAGCTGCTTAAGTGTTGAATATATCTTTTTTATCTCTTCCAGTACAGGTTCGATCTTTTTTATTTCACGATCTTTCCGATCACCGAATATTTTCCTGATTAGTTTATTTACCATCTCTTCTTCTCATAACAAAATTTGGACAATCCTTTTTAGTGATGTCTGCTTGTCAAATAATTTACAAAAGCAATTATAATCTTGACGGGAAAATAGATTTTACGGTTTTAGTAATATAAACAAAACTAAATAAAGGAGACGAACTATGAACGAAAAGGGAAATAAAAAACCGATATTAACTATAATTATTCTTGCTTTGATTCTCGCAATTATAATAGTTTTAGTTATCGGTTTCCAAAAGATCTCAAATAATAAAAAGGAACTTCAAGAAAGTACAGTACAAACAGAACAAGAAGAGATTACTAAAATTAATATTAACAATGCTGATATCGAAAACTTAATAAAACTTCCTGGTATTGGGCAAACAAAAGCTAAGGCAATTATGGATTACAGAAAAAATACCGGAGAATTTAGATCACTAAAAGAACTTACAAAAGTTAAAGGAATTGGTGAAAAAACTTTGGAAAAAATTCTTCCTTATCTGGAAATGGTAGGAGATTCCACGGAAATAATTGCTTTCATTCCCGATAGCTTGAAAGAGATTTCTGGAAAAATTAATATAAATACTGCATCTCTATCTGAACTAATTTCGTTGCCGGGTATCGGTGAAAAGAGAGCACAAAAAATAATTAGTTATAGAGAAAAAGCAGGTAATTTTAAAAATAAAGAAGATATCAAGAAAGTAAAAGGAATTGGAGAGGCTATCTACTCAAAAATCAAGGATATAATAAAAATATCTGACTAATATTAATTCAAGCTTCAATTGGAAGGAGAAATTGAAGCTTGGACTTACTTATATTTCGGATGAGGTTTCAAATTTTGTTAAAATCAATTTACATCATTTTAGGATTGACTTATATACAACAAATAAAAAAAAAGTAACTAAAAAATATTTGGAGAAAAAAATGAAAAAAATTATGATCTTAGCATTGCTTTCAGTTATTACTTTCACCTTTGCAGAAAGTATATCATTTGAAAGTTCAGCAGGAAGCATTAAGATAACCGTAGAAGGTTCATCTTCGGGTAATATTCAATCTTCTACGATAATAGAAGAGATAGCAGTAAGGTTGGAAAAACTTGAAAGCAAGTATGTTCCGAAACTTAATAAACTCGATCAGAAAAAAGCAGCAAATATGATCGATG
>JAIORR010000101.1 GCA_021108055.1 Candidatus Cloacimonadota bacterium | reverse complement strand
GCAAAATACTCTTTGGCTTGTCACGGGGATAGTCAACTTTAAGAATTTTCTTTATTATAAACAGGTTAAAAAAAATTGATTACATTTTCGGAACGGTGACAGCTGCATCAAGAATGAAAAGGATCTTTGTATTTTTTCCTTTTAATTCCAACGCATTATCGATCGCTTTCTTTAATGAATCGAATGTACGGATAAATATCTTTTTCAATTTTTCTTCCGGAATATCAGTCACCATCCATAATTCGTGGTTTTGCATAAAATCTGCCAATTTTGCCGCTTTATGATAACCAAGCACATAATTTTCTTCGATCTTTTTGAACACTTCACCTGGTGAATTACAAAAATTCAATAAATCATAAAATTCATTTTTACCGATTCCATTTTTACATTTGGAAACTAATATTAATATCCCGTTTTTCTTAAGAATTGATCTCGCATTCTCGATGCCTTTATGCGATTGATAAAGATCATCATCAAAAGGTTTTTCTATAATCGCCACAACAATATCGGCTTTTCCCCGAACTTTGGAAATATACATTTCATCTGCTTTGGGAATGGAAGCAAAGAACGAATCCTTGATATTGCCGGCAGAAGCGGAAGAAATGCAATGTTCGTTATCTGTTACCAGCAATATCGCAAAAGTATTGGTCTTCACTTTCCCTGCTGCTTCCATCATATCCTCGTGAATAGGGTTACCTTCCAGCTTGAGTATGGCAGCTTGCGGATTCAATGCTAATTTATGATTCTGTTCTATGGTTCTATACCCGGCAATTCCAGGAAAAAAACTTTTCCTGCCACCGGTATATCCGGCAAAGTAATGCGGTTCGATCGAGCTTATCACTACTATCCGATCAGCTTCTACTGCTAGTTTATTAATCAGGACTTCCGTTCCAAGTGAAGTTTTTCCCATGTTTATCATCTCGGAATTAACTGCATCATGAACGATGATATTGTTTCGAAAGATATTGTGATATTTTCCAAAAATTCGTTTAAATTCTTCTGCTGTAGGTTTGCGATGAGATCCCACTGCCACGATGAATTGAAAATTCATTTCTTTGATATCATCGTAAATTACATCGATGACCTTTGCTGTGGGTGTGGAGCGGGTACCGTCATTTACAATGAAAAGAATTTTTTTTGCATCGGAAATGAATTCTTTGAACGTAACTGAGTTTACCGGATTTTCCAGAGCATGTCTTATTATCTCTTTTTCATTTCCGACGAGAACTTTCTTCGGTTGGATAATATCCAGAACATTTCTCTCGTCGATCTCGAAAATTATCTTTTCTTCTCCGTATGGAAATGATAATTTCATACAAACCTTCTTTTATAGTTTATCACTGTAAGAGGTAAGTGATGCTTATCTCATTATACATCGAACACCTTTTCCTTAACAAAATTATATACAAAGTAACAGCACCGGAATATAAATTATTCCACACAGGATGGAAATTGAAACCAGGTTCGCTGCGAATTCTTTATCGAGACTTTCGAGAGATGAAAAAACCAGCGTGTTATATCCCACCGGCGCTCCACAGCAGATTATCACGATAGCTCTGATAAATCCCTGCAGATCAAATATTGCAGCTAATACAAAACCTGATGCTAGTCCAATTCCTGTTCGGATAAAAATAACAGTTAAAAGCCTGTCGATATTTTTAACTTTGGGAGAAAAGAAAATCCCTATAGAAAGCATGATGAGAGGAATGGTTATTATGCCAACGTTTTGAAAAAAATTGTCTGCAATTTCTGGAACAGGTATTCCGGCAAGATTGAAGATCAATCCCAAGATCAATCCCCAAATCGGCGGCAGTAGAAATAATTTTTTAATTTCTATTCTTGAATCTTTAATCTTACCGTATTTCATAGCAATATAATAACCAAATGTAAACACCAAAAAAGCATTTCCAAAATCAAATATGGCAACAGAAGCTACTCCGTCATCACCAAAAGCCGAGTAAATGAAAGGAAGAGAAAATCCCGTGTTCATTATCATCGAGCCCAGCAGGAAAGTTCCAAGGGTTTGTGGAGAAAGCTTAAGTTTCTTTCCGATGCAAAGTGCAATAAAATAAGTGCAGAAAAAAACTGATGCCGCGATCAAGGGAAGGTAAATGAATTCAAATGAAAGCTGAATTTGCGAAACAGAACGGAAAACCAAAGCCGGCATTGAAACATAAAACACAACTTTCAGCAGGATCTCTCCGGCTTCCTTTTTGAAAAGATGAACTTTCTTTAAAAAATATCCCAGAAAAAATATTAGAATGATCGGAATGATCTTATTCAGAAAACCGTCCAAAGAACCTCCTTTAAAACAAAATCATTGGATATAAAGTGTGAGTATTATTTATTGTCAATGGAAATAAAGCCGGAAAATGCAATAGAATATTCACATTCGGAATAACTAATTCAGTTCAGGTGCTGATAGATGCATTTTATTGCAAGCTAAAGGTTTACCAGCCATTGGTTGGCTTGTAAACCTTAAGAGGAATAACAGAACAATCTACAATGCTGGTTCGGGTTTGCAACCGGAATCACACGTTTTAACATTTGGTTCAATTAAGATAATTGAACCATCCTATCCTTTACTCTTTTACTTTTATCCTTTTTCCTTTTCGCTTTTATCTTTTCGTCTTTTATCTTTTTCCTTGTCTCAAAGCAGGACCCAGTGAAATATTATTAATTTCACAGGTTAAAAGCTTTGAGTTACTTCTCCACCTCTATCCTGATTCCTTCCGAATGAGAAGTAAATTCCGGGGCGTACATGCACTGGATAGAAGTTATGCCATTCGAGAAATCTCCGAGATGGGTTACACGCAGCGGATATTCAAAAACGAAAGTTCCTTTGGGAAGGTAATCGAAGAAGAAATTTGTGGCAGCATCACGGGTACTTTCGTAGTAACCCAGACCATCCTGCCATTTGTAGTGGGATATCACATTTTCCGGTTCCAGGCTGGAAGCTCGCATATCCTTCATGTGAACGTATTCCATATTTCTATCTACCCGCAGTTCGATGCGGACAATTATTCTATCACCGATATTAAGTTTTGTTTTTGCTGTAACCGGTTCGATAACTTTTCCGGCATCGGAGAATTTTTCACGAAATAGCTGTTTTTTAAGTTTCAACGGAGTTTCATGCGATGTTATTTTATCCAGGTCTTCAAAATATTGCCAGTAAAGCGCACCCCAGGCAACCACATCATTTTTATTCGCAACTTTCACATTTCCCATTTTTGGTTTTATATCGCCAGCCGACCACGAAGTTTTGAAATATCCTGTTCCGGCTTCGATCTTCACATTATCCATCTTGGAAGGATCGATGAGTTTATCTCCCAGAGTTATCTCTGCAAGTTTGTCATTATCCAGGAAATCTATTCCTTTAAGAAGCAGAGCATAACAAGCTTCCACGGTCGCTTTAGTTGTTTTCCAATCCTGAGTCTGCTTTTGTTTAAGCAGCCACACCTTCATATTTTCCACAGATTCTTTGTCATTTGCAACTTCATCAAAAGCTTCGATAAGCAAAGCCTGAGTTTCGATGGGAGCCTGATACCAGTAATATCCCGCACAATTATCTTTCCAGTACATTCCCATTTCTTCCGAATAAAGCGAAAACTCCTTTAAAGATGCAATTATGTTTTTTGGCGTTTGTTTGTCATCGTATCTGTGCAATGCCAGCGAGATCATTCCCTGCATGTATTTGCTTTTATTCAGCCAGTATTTTTTTGCCTGTCCTTTGAAGTATTTAAATGCTTTTTCATTTCTGTCGTTTATTGGAATATCTTTGAAATAACTTCTGGAATACAGGTATTGGATTTGAATGCTGGAAATATGGTCGTCGTCCATATCGCTGGCATGTTTCAGCAGCCACTCGTAATCTTCCCTGATCCTTTCATCAAGGTAACGAACAGCGTTATTCAGCATATTCCAGACCTTGTCGTCCTGCCGCACAGTTGTGATGTTCAGGTGGTCCAGATGCCCGAGTCCGGTAACTATGTGCTGGGTGATGTGCCTGCTGTCCGGCATTCCTTTGAACCAGCTCCAACCGCCGTTCGAGACCTGTGCTTCCTGTAATTTCCTGATGGCACTATCCAGTTCGTTTGCCATCCTGTTCAGATCAAAAAGCACACCCACTCGTTTCTTGCGTTCGGTTTCATTCTTTGCATCCAACACCCAGGGAGTTTCTTCCAAAAGAAGAGCTTTTAATTCCTGGTTCTTTTCCAGGTTGGAAAGCAAAGCTTTTGAGTCCGGAGTATTTTTCCAGCTATCGAAAACACGTTTTATCTTCGGACTGGAATTGGCAATATGCGATGCAATGCTGTTTGCGTAGAAGCGGCTGAAGATCTGTTCCGAGCATTCATAAGGATATTCCATAATGTAGGGAAGTGCCTGAATGGCATACCAGGCGGGATTGGAAGTAAATTCCAGAGTTAATTTATGATGACGCAGTGTTGTAGATTTTCCTGAATCTAGGAGTTTATTAAATTTAAAGGTTTTGGTTTGATTTCCTCTAACAGGCAGCGGTAATGATTCTGTTACCAGCATTCTATTTGTTAAAATTGGAAGAGCTTTTTCTTCTCCATCACTGAAGTTCCCTGCTTTTGCTACGACTCTATAGGTAACAGCTTGAACTCCTTCAGGAATTGAAATATCCCAACTAACCAGCGTGCTTTGTTCTGCTTTTACTTTAAATGATCTTTTTGTTTTTTTGTTTTTGAATTTTGCATCTACAGGCTGCATGGTGATAGCATCAAAAAGTTTAAGTTCGGCAACTCCTTCCAGATCATTTTCCACAAGGTTGGATATTTTGGCAGTGAAAGTAATTTCATCGCCTTCCCGCAGGAATCGTGGTGCATTGGGAACAACCATCAGTTGTTTCTGGGTAACCAGTTCATTTTGGATAGTACCGGTTTTCAGGTCTTTTGTGTGAGCCAGTCCCATCATTTTCCATTTCGTTAAAGCTTCCGGAATAGTGAAGGAGATTATCACATCACCTTCTTTGTTGGTTTTTAATTGAGGATAGAAGAAGGCGGTTTCATTGAAATTGGTTCGAGCTTTTACTGCGGAAAGATCGACCTCTTGCAACCGCTTATCCTCAGCACCAGCGGTGGTTATATCCAGTCCATTTTTTTCGTCGAGAGCACCGACTGCACTCGTTACAGGCAATATTTCTTTTTTAAATTCTTGATCAGCAACTGCATGATCACCGATCATCGTCTCTTCTATTTCCTGACTGGCAAATTCTTCTCTGAGTTCTCCAGTTCCTTTTTTTGATTTACACATCATCCTGCTTCTTCCATAATAGCCACCATACCAGTTCATTCCAAACCAGTTCAAAGCATCATATCCTTTGTATGGCATAGAGAGATATTCATTCCAGTAATCGGCGATCAGTTTGGAATATTCCAGGTTGAATCCCTGGTTTATATTCCAGGAAAGTTGTCCGTAATAATAGGGATCGACACTTAGATACCAGTAATTTGCTCTGAATGCATCCAGGGAAGCATCATAGAGTGTTGCCATCATTTCGGCAGCAACCTTATCGCCTTTGCTGTCTTTTATCTTGATCCGCCATTCTTCCTTTTGTCCGGGAAGCAATTTATCGCGGAAAGTTTCAAATTCCAGTTTTAATTGCTTATTCGTCCAGGGAACGGTTATCGTATAGTTGTTTGCATAGAGCCTGTTATGTTTAACGAATGTAAAGTGGGCGGTAATATTTCCACGGTATTCCTCTGTTATCGGGATTTCGATTAGTTTCTGCTGAGCATCCAGTTTAATCCATTTCTTTTGAAGT
This sequence comes from Candidatus Cloacimonadota bacterium, assembly GCA_021108055.1. GTDB lineage: Bacteria > Cloacimonadota > Cloacimonadia > Cloacimonadales > TCS61 > JACNIV01. The sequence continues at coordinate 3,167 of JAIORR010000101.1, read as the reverse complement.
ATTTTATTATCCTGCTCGATCTCATATAAAACTTTCACATTATCTGCGCTGGAGCCTATCAGTATCTTTGCTTTATCTCCGGGTTCCAAGCTATAGCTTTCCATCACGAACCAGTTGAACATTTTATGGGGCAGGTTCTTTTCTTTTTCGGAATAAAGCGTGAAATATTTTATTTCTTTAACTTTCTTTCCATATTTATCTTTGGAATGAAGCTCTACCAGGTAAACTCCTTGTTCCCATTTTTTAAGTTTTTTCAGATTCAGGTTCTTATCTTTCTCCGTATCGAACTTTGTTTCAAAAGCAGTTTTTTCCTTTTCCCAGGTATAGAAGTCATCTTCATTTGTGAAAGCATCATGCGGAAACCAGGAATAATACATCTCTTTATCGGTCAGGAATTTATCTGCTTTTTCCCACAATTTTTGACGGAATATCCTATCGGGAGATTTCAGTTTGTAAATATGTACATCACCTTTTGCAGGTTCAAATTCTCTATTCAAGTTCTGTGAATTAATTATGCAGGAATAGGAATTTTTATCTTTATTTATTTTATCGATGATCTGCAGGTCCAAACGCAGTGCAGTATAACCCACATAAACATATTGCTGAGCACTGTGAGTTTCACCGTTGATATCGGTGACATCGACAAAAACCTGGTAGGTAAAAGTGGGGTCATCCTTTTCCGATATTTTAAGATCGGGAATTGCTTTGAACTCTATCTCGAACTTTCCGTTATCATCTGTTTTTGCTCTTCCGTTTGTGATCTCTACCTGAGATGTATTATATGGAAGGCATCTCCAATAATACCACCAATATGGAAATGAAACCGTTCTCACAACCCGATAGGTTAGGTCGGCATTATCGATGTTGAATCCAGCATAAGCTTTTGCAGAACCTTTGACCTTAACATTATCATTGATCTTGAAGCTCTCTTTGGGGCGGTCTATTTTAACTTCAAATTTGGGACGTTTGTATTCTTCTACAGAAATACTGATACTTCCGTAATCATTGGTTATCTGGAAATTTCCGGTAAGAACACCCTGCGGGATCATAAAGCTGCCGCTGATAGTTCCGTAATCATTGGTCGTAAGGTTCAAACTGGATATTTCCTGGTAATTAACGTCATACATATAAACCTTGGTTTGGAAATTGGTTTTAATTTCGTTTTCGTGATTCTTTTCATTGGTCTCTATCATTATTCCTTTGAAGTAAACTGTCTGCCCGGGGCGGTAGATGGCACGGTCTGTAAAGAAGAAAGTCATTAGAATATTATCCTTTTCATGATCGTAATAATAATCGTAGAAAGAATCATCTGTGAACAGCCTGTCATTTTTTTTTACGAATTCAATATAATACGATGAATTTTTCTTTGATTTGATCGGCTTGGGAATGCTTAAATATCCTTCTTCATTCGTGGTGAAGCTTTTTGGGAACTTAACTTTTTCGTATTTTCTTTTGTCATAGTTATATTCCCTAAACCAGACATTTGCTTTCACGCCGGACAGGGGCTTTCCTGTTTTCCGGTGAAGCACATAGAAATCTTTTCTTTCATTTTTCACATCTCTTTGAATAAAACTGATATTTGAAACTGTGAGAAAAGAATAGGTAATGGCGTTCTTATTGAAACTGAAATCAGGATTATCGCCGGCAAGTAACAGATATTCTCCAATGTTCAGTTCGGGGATATTAATTTCTATCGAGTGCCTTTGAAAATCTCCTTCATCTGGAAAAGAGATGCTCCATTCTTCATCCGCCTGTCGTGAAATGAACTTTTTTAACCTCTTATCACTATCATAATTGTAGTTGTATTGAAATTGGTCTCGTTCATCGAACGATATCTTTATGATCTTGAAATAGAATTTGTTCACATTCTTGTAGCTCAGTAATCCTAAAGACTTTTGCTGCGGCAGATAAACCCTTTCTGTCTGGAGCGACATATCTTTTGCCGTAATATTGGAGATCAGGTATTTACTGTTTCCAGCACCGATCGTATCCGGGAATTTTTTAATTGTTTTCTGACACAGGTCATAAGCTTTTTTTAGATGCCATCTATTATCTTCGGAAATTCGGGGAGAGTAAAGACTTCCCAACTGGTAATAGTAATTTGCAAGAGCATAGGAAATTTCGGCAGATGCCGGTAGATCAGTATTTTTTTTTTCCAGCTTGATAAGAGCTTTTTCATAAAGTTCATCTTTGTTTTCGATAACCGAACTGCCATAAATAAAACTAAGTCTTTTCAGATCGACATCTACGAGTGCATCCGGTACTTTATCTTTAAGATGGAATTGAACCAGGTCCTGCAGAATTAGAAGCGCATTATATTCCAGCGAAAGAGAATCTCGGCTGATGATATTCATATATACGAATCTATCTGCCGGCAGGAAGTAGCCTGCAGCGTTTAACTTGAATTGATATGCGGGTGAGATCAAACCCGATTGGGTATTCATAAACAGATCCACAGCACGATGAGCAAGGAAATCATAAAGCGTGGGGCGGAGGTTCCTGGTATTTCCGATGGACAGAATGTCATCATAATGATCTAATTTTATCTTTTTCAATTCATCTGAATTTTCCAATGAAAGCCGGTAATGTTCGATAACTTCGGTCGATATTTTTTTCAGGTCCCAGGTACTCACATCATCCTGCTGGAAGTTGATTGTTTCTGTTCTGTTATAGAATTTCCACCGGTTTCGCTGGAAATATTGCCAGTAACAATCTGCCAGAATAGAATGTAAAATCGGTTTTATGGGGAATTTTGCATCGACTATCTCTTCACTTAAATTATTTATCAGTTTTACATCGGAGAATTCTTCCACCTGAACAGAGAACTTCATTTTGTGGATAACAGCTTTCACGAACTGGGAAGCATTATTTTCTTTTTTTGCTTTTTCATATATCTGCTCGACTATCTTCAACGTGGATTTTGGCAGCCCTTTGCTCTCCGATATCCGGACTTCGTCCCATAATTCTTTATAGCTTTCTTGTACTGCAAACAGGGAAGAACTCACAAATAGTAAGGATAAAATAATCAGCAGGAATGCTTTGTTCTTTAAAATATCGATCATCATTATCTCCTTTGAAACATTTGATTTCTCTTACATTGGCAAGGGTTGGATTTCATAGTTTAAAAGTCAAATGATTTTATGAAACTCACTCTGCAATTAGATCAA
>JAIORR010000058.1 GCA_021108055.1 Candidatus Cloacimonadota bacterium | reverse complement strand
TTTTCCGGTTCGATATAACAGAGAATATTACCTTTTACTACAGAATCTCCTGCCTCAAAATCAATATCCTTGATCTCACCATCGCATGGTGCTGCCAGGTTATTGAACATCTTCATTGCTTCCAGCACGACCACGGTTTCACCTGCTTTCACTTTATCTCCGACCTTCTTTTTATATTCGATTATCATGCCGGGAATGGGTGCACAAAGATTTCCGGAATCATCTGTTTCCACTGCTTTTTTTTCTTTTTTCTTAACCGACATACCATAAGTTCGAACGTTCGGATCTGCAACTTCCACATTGAAATGATCACCATCCACATACACATCGAAGGAACGCAGACCTGCCGGTTTTTCTTTCTTTGCTTTGGCAGTAAGTTCTCCGGAAAGTGCTTTTGCAATAAGTTCTTTTTCTTTTTCAACTTCTTCAATTGTTTTAGGTTTCACATCATCGGGAATTTCCTGAAGTCCATATTTCCAATTTAAAAAACGCTTACCCGTTACCGGATATAATGCACAGATCAGTTCATCATCCAGATCTTTTGCCAGACCTTTCACGTCTTTTTCCACTTTGGGAAGCTCGGGTTCCAGCATATCACCGGGTCGAGTTGAAATAGGTGTTTCACCTCGGGGATAATCCTTTAGTGCTTTCTTCTGAACTTTTTTATCTATAGGAAGCGTCGTTTTGCCATAAAGTCCGAAGCAAAGGTCTTTTACCTGCTCTGTTATCTGGGAATATTCGCCCTCTTCTTTATCATAAAGAACATTATTTACAGCCTGAATTCCAACGATCTGGCTGGTGGGAGTAACCAATGGAACCTGCCCTAATTGTTTTCTTACTTTTGGCAGAGCTTCAAACACATCATCGAGCCTGTCGATCGCATCCATCTGTTTAAGCTGATTCACAAGGTTGGAAAGCATTCCTCCCGGAGTTTGATGAAGGATCACATTGGTATCGATAATGGCTAATTTTGTATCATCGAGCAGGTATTTGTATTTGGGAACGATCTTTTCCATTTCTTTGTCGATCTCTGCCAGTTTGTTGATGTCCAGTCCGGTATCACGGTTCGTTCCAAGAAGTGTAATAACCAGCGGTTCTACAGCCGGATGTGAAGTTCTGTATGCATAAGGCGCCATACAGGTATCGATGATATCAACTCCGGCTTCGATAGCTTTGAGAAGGGCAAGATCTCCCATCCCTGAAGTGAAATGAGTATGCAGATGAATGGGAATATCGGTTTGTTCTTTTAATGCTTTTATCAAATTATATGCATCATAAGGCGAGACCAGTCCAGCCATATCTTTTATACATATCGTGTCTGCACCAAAATCTTCGAGCTGCTTTGCTTTTTCCAGGTAATATTCCAGGTTATAAGTTTCTCCTCCCATACGTGCTTCCGTAAGAGAGTAACAGATAGAACCCTGAAAATGTTTTCCATTCTTTTTTATTATTTTTACCGCTGTTTCAAAATTCCTGAAATCGTTCAGAGCATCGAATACACGAAAGATATCGATCCCGTTATCACAGGCTCTCTGCACAAAATTTTCCACTACGTCATCTGCATAATTGCGATAACCCACCAGGTTCTGTCCACGCAAAAGCATCGAGAATGGAGTTTTCTTGATATGCTTCTTTAAAGTCCTGATCCTTTCCCACGGGTCTTCGTTAAGGTAACGGTGCATTGTGTCAAAAGTCGCACCACCCCACATTTCAAAAGAATAAAACCCGATATTGTCCATCATCTCGGCTACCGGCAGCATATCTTCTGTTCTGCCGCGGGTGGCAAATATCGACTGATGACCATCTCTGAAACTAAGGTCTTGTATCTTGATCGGATTCTTTGTCTTTGGACGATTCGGGGCATAATTCATCTCGGTCATTTCCAGAACACCATGTTTATCTAATTTCACTATTTCCTCCCAAAATTATCTTTTCATCTCTCTTCGTTGAACCAACATTCTGTTTTGCATGATCATTGCTCTACCGCTCTGTACCCAGCGATTCTGCTTTTTATTATCTTTTTCATTTTCCACAAGGTAGTATAAAACTCCAATGATGGCAGCTTTGATCTTTTTTGATCTTTCCAAAATTAATCCTTTTATTTTAAATCATTACATCTTTAATGAACAATAACAATGATTGTTTTACACTGGAATATTCCCATGTTTTTTGGGTGGGAGAGATTCTTTTTTTGTAGCCAGCGCTTCCAGTGCATCGATCAATCTTATTCTGGTTTCGCTTGGCTGGATAACAGCATCGATATACCCACGTTCTGCCGCAATATATGGCGTATTGAAGGCATCTTCGTATTCTTTTATTTTTTCCTCTGTTTTCGCTTTAGGATCGGCTGCCTCTTTGATCTCTTTTCTGTAGCTTGTTACAATATTGACAGCACCCTGAGCACCCATTACGGCTATTTGTGCCGAGGGCCAGGCAAATAACATATCCGCCCCGAGATGCTGTGAACTCATAGCGATGTAGGCTCCGCCGTAACTTTTCCTGGTAGTAACCGTAAGTTTGGGAACGGTTGCCTCGGAATAGCTCCACAATATCTTTGCACCATGGCGGATAACTCCGCTCCATTCCTGATCACAGCCCGGAAGATAACCCGGAACATCCACGAAGGTGATAAGCGGAATATTGAAAGCATCACAGAAACGGATGAATCTTGCGATCTTATCTGAGGAATCTATGTTCAGACAACCGGCAAGAACCAGCGGCTGATTCGCAATTATTCCAACAGTTCTGTTATTCAGTCTTGCCAAACCGATAACAGCGTTTTGCGCAAATAATTCATGAATTTCATAAAATTCACCCTGATCAACTACCGAGTGGATCACATCTCTGATATCATAAGCGGCTTTAGGATTATCCGGAATGATCGTATCGAGTTCGGGACATAATCGTTGCGGATCATCACCCATAGGAACAACGGGAGCATCATCACAATTATTTTCCGGAAGATAACTGAGAAGGATTTTAACATTTTCGATTGCATCTTCGTCACTTTCACAGGCAAAATGAGCATTCCCGCTTTTTGCGTTATTTACCACTGCTCCGCCGAGTTCTTCAAAAGTTGTATCTTCGCCGGTAACTGTTTTGATCACATACGGACTGGTAATGAACATATGGGCTGTTTTTTTTACCATGAACACGAAATCTGTCATTGCGGGAGAATAAACCGCACCGCCTGCGCAGGGTCCCATTATCACGGATATCTGAGGGATAACGCCGGAAGCTCTGGAATTCCTGAAGAAAATATCTCCGTAACCTTTTAATGAGTCTATCCCTTCTTCCACGCGTGCTCCTCCGGAATCGTTCATGCCAACGATGGGAACTCCCGCTTTCATTGCCAGGTCCATTACCTTAACGATCTTTGCTGCGTGTTTTTCTCCCAACGAACCACCACGGGATGTGAAATCCTGTGCATAGGCAAATACAGGACGTCCATTAACAAGACCATGTCCGCTGATAACTCCGTCTGACGGGATTTCTAATTGAGGCATATTAAAATTTGTGGAACGGTGTTTCACGAACATATCAATTTCACGGAAAGTGCCTTCATCAAAAAGAAAAAGAATCCTTTCCCGGGCAGAGAGTTTATTTTTATCATGCTGTTTAGATACACGGGCTTCGCCGCCCATTTCTCTGATCTTTTCCTCTTTCTGTTTCAGCTCTTCGATCTTTTCGGAAACCTTCATATTATCTCCTGAAAATTATTTTTTAATTGTGTAAAAAAAATTTATTCTATTAAAAGTGTAAAGAAAAAAGATTTTGATTTGCTCACTTCCATTTCGGATTGAATTCGACATCTTCTGAAGATATTTTATAAAACAGGAAATAAAAGGTTGCAGTAAAATAAAACTGAAAATTAATTGCAATGAATTAGATATAGTAAAACAGGAAGGTAGATGAAACCACAACTATTTGCATTGCTCACCGCCATTGCCTGGGGTGTAGGCGGATATTTCGAGAAGAAAGGACTTCACATGGGAAAACTTTCTCCGCAGATGGGGATCACGATACGTACATTTGTGGCACTTATAATTCTGGCAGCAATCAGCTTTCCACAATGGAAAACGGTAACACAAGCAGGTTCAAAAGCTCTTTTATATATGATCGTCGGCGGCGGGATAGTTGCCGGAACTGTTGGAATGCTCTGTTTTTATATGGCCATCAAAGGAGCTTCTCTGGGAAAGGTTATGCCTATTGCTTTCACTTCTCCGCTTTTCGGTGCTCTCATGGGAATAATGTTCGGCGGAGAACCTGTTACATTTAAAAGTATTCTGGGAATGTGTATGACGATCGGCGGAATAATACTTCTGACAATAGGATGAGCAAGACTTGACTTGCAACACAGTGAAACGAGTGTGAGTCGAGGATTGCTTCGATGATTGCATTGTTATCGCCCAAGATTCACATCGGGGCAAGTCCAATGAACAAAGGATAGAAAATGGATAAAAATAAACAAAAATATATCGGTGCAACTGCCATCATTATCGCTGCAATTTTGTGGGGATTCGATGGTGTTGTTCTTACTCCGCGTCTTTATAATCTTAATATCGGATTTGTGGTTTTCATGCTGCATCTGGTTCCTTTCGTATTGATGAACATATTCCTTTTCAAGGAATACGCAAAGTTAAAAAAGTTTACAAAAGCAGATTTCTTTGTATTGATCTCTGTTGCTTTTTTTGGTGGAGCACTGGGAACCCTGGCGATCGTGAAGGCACTATTCCTGGTTAATTTTCAGCATCTGTCCATTGTAGTTCTATTGCAAAAACTCCAGCCCATTTTTGCCATAATCCTGGCAGGTATTTTCTTGAAAGAAAAGATAAAAAAGAATTTTATTTTCTGGGCGATCCTGGCAATAATTGCCAGTTATTTCCTTACTTTTGGTTTCCACCTGCCGAATATCGAAAAAGATGCTCCTTTAATACAGGCTGCTTTGTGGGCACTCGTTGCGGCTTTCTCGTTCGGAACATCCACCGTTCTAAGCAAAAAAGCTCTTACCAGATTTCCTTATTATACAACTAATTTCTACAGGTTCGGCTTCACTGCATTACTGATGTTTCTCTATGTTCTCTTTATTGGAAAACTCGGAGAATTTGCAAATATGACCAAAATTAACTGGATGTTCTTTGTGATAATTGCGGTCACAACGGGATCGGGAGCTATTTTCCTGTATTATTTTGGATTGAATAAAGTTAAAGCAATGGTCTCTACTATCTGCGAATTATTCTTTCCCATTTCTGCCATTCTCTTCGATTACTTTATTAACCATCATCAACTTTCCCTGATCCAGTGGATAAGTGCAATCGTGATGATAACGGCGATCGTGGAAATAAGTTATAAAAGGAAGAAAATCCGATGAAAAAAAAATATTTAATAATGGCATGTTGTTTTATTTTTATCTTTATTGGAAAAAACACAAACCTGTTTCCGGAAGATATTCCTGATGAAGTATCTGAAATGAATAATGAACAAAGAGTTTTTGATGACATCGATGATGAATATAAACTTATAAATTATTTTCTGAACTCTAAACAGAAAAAATATTGCAGATCGTTAGAAGATATCGATAAAAGAAAATTCATAGAGGAATTCTGGAAAGCAAATGATCCCAATCCAATAACAGAAAAAAATGAATTCTTAGAAGAGATAAAATTCAGGATAGAGTACTGTAACCGGTATTTTACGCATTTCAATCCCGGATGGAAAACGGATAGAGGAAGAATTTATATCAAATATGGCAAGCCGTATGAAATTCTTAAAGAAATAACCGGCGTGAGTGCCAAATATCCTCAGAAAGATTATCATATCTGGAAATATCGAATTACTAATTACTTAACTTTTATTTTTATAGATATCCAGCAACATGGAAATTTCAGACTTATCTTTAGTGATGGTGATGATGCTGAAGGTTCGTGGGCAGATTGGTTGAATTATCTTGGCTCAGATTTTGATGAAGGAAAATTATATTAAGGGGGAATAATGACCAAAAAGGTAAAAACAGGATGCTTAATTGCAGCAGGAGTTGTAATTCTTATCATTATTATTGTGATAGCGAGCCTGATAGGTTCTTATAACAATATGGTTAAACTGGATGAAGGTGTAAAAGAGAAATGGAGCCAGGTGGAAAACGTTTATCAGCGTAGATATGATCTTATTCCCAACCTGGTGGAAACCGTGAAAGGATATGCTAAACATGAGCAGGAAACATTTATTACAGTTACCGAAGCACGCGCAAAAGCAGGCGGTACTTTCAATATTTCCGAGCAGGTTTTGAATGATCCGGCAATGTTCCAGAAGTTTCAACAAGCTCAAGCCGGACTTTCCGGTGCATTACAGCGTTTGATGGTAGTTGTGGAAAAATATCCCGAGCTTAAAGCTAATCAGAATTTCCTGGCACTGCAGGATCAATTGGAAGGTACTGAAAATCGTATTGCAGTAGAACGAAAAAGATTCAATGAAGCAGCACGTTATTACAATACCTATATCAAGCAGTTTCCTAAAATGATCCTTGCAAATATGTTCGGATTCAAAGAAAAACAATATTTCAAATCTACTGAAGGCGCAGAAGAAGCACCAAAGGTAGAATTTTAAAAAGAGATTCAACACAGAGTAGAGTTTGTGTCAAAAAAGTGGTTCTTACGAAAGAAGGTAAAGAACACAAAAAGAGTAAACACAAAGGCACAAAAAACACAGGATAGATAATTTAGTTTGTTCTCTGTTTCTCTGTGACTCTGTGTTGAAAAAAGGAGTAACAATGCCAAAGTTGAAATTAAAGCAAGACGATCTGAAAAAGATAAGTTCAGCAGTAAAAAAAGCGGAAAGTAAAACTTCAGGAGAGATCGCAACAGCCATCATCAAAGAAAGTTACAATTATGCTGTTAATGAACTTCTCTTTGCAGTTATAGTCGGATTTGTCTATTTTGTAGTGATGATGTTCTTTGCAGGCAACATCGAAAACCGGCTGCAGAGTTTATTCTGGGATTACCATATCGGTTACCTGCTTATCTTTTATGGATTTTCCACGTTCCTGATGATAGCTCTTTTCTATTTTCTGGGAAATATTTCCTCAATCGACAGGCTCATCGTTTCCAAGAAGATCATGCAGCAAAAAGTAAAAGAACGAGCCTTACGCCATTTTATGGAATCCGGTGTGTATAACACGAAAGACAGAACGGGAATATTGATCTTTATCTCCATCCTGGAAAAACGGGTTGAGCTGCTTGCAGACAGCGGCATAAACGAGAATATCCCGCCTGAAAAATGGCAGAGTATTGTTGATAATATCATTCTGGGAATAAAGAAAAAAAATGTAACTTCGCATTTGATCGAGTCCATAAATGAATGTGGTGAACTTCTGACTGAACATTTTCCCATCCAAGCCGATGATATTAATGAACTATCAGATGAAATCGATATCCTGGAGAAATAACATGAAAAAAATAATAATAATTTCAACGCTCATTCTTATCTCATTTCAATTATTTGCTTTGGAAATTCCTCGTTTGAAAGGCATGGTCAACGATTACGGAGATGTTCTTTCCTCTCGCCAAGAAGTGCAGTTAGAACAATTATTGCGGGATGCTCAGGCAAAAACTTCTTCTCAAGTTGTATTGCTGACAATAAAATCTTTGCAAAATGAAAACCTGGAAGATTATTCCCTTCGCGTAGCAGATAAGTGGAAATTGGGACAGAAAGAATTCGATAATGGTGTTCTGCTTCTGGTTGCAATGCAGGAGAAGAAGATACGCATCGAAGTGGGTTACGGGTTGGAACCGATCCTTACAGATATGAAATGCGGTTATATTATCCGTAACTTTATCGTACCGGAATTTAAAAAAGGAAAATTTTCTCAGGGAATTGCCAACGGACTGCTGGCAGTAACAGGATTGATAACAAATGAATTTGAAATTACCGAAGAGCAGTTGGCAAAGTATCAACAGCAGCAGAAAAAAGGGAATAATTCACAACTTCCGATTGGTTTCATTGTATTCATTCTTATGATGATCTTGATGTCATTTGGCAGAAGAGGACGGGGTGGTTTATTCACAGCACTCTTTCTGGGAAGTATGCTTTCCGGCGGACGTGGAGGTCGCAGCAGCGGTTTTGGCGGAGGATTCGGTGGCTTCTCCGGCGGCGGCGGCGGCTTTGGCGGTGGTGGTGCTTCCGGTGGTTGGTAACATTAATTATGCAGAACCCTTTTATTATATTTAAAAGAGAGGTTCAATTATGAAAAAGATTTTAGTATTGATCTTCGCTATTATAATCTGGAGAGTAAAAATATTGCTCACAGGAGTACTGATCCCCAAGATCGGTTTTATTAAAAAGTTAGTAGATTCTGTAGAATGGCTGAACAGTGCGCATATCGTACAACTTTCTATGCTGATCATCGCAATTCTGTTAATAATAATTATCGGTAAAAGCAAATTCTCGAATTTCGGATTTAAGGGTGCTCCCTTAAAAACCGTATTTAGGTCCGTCTTTCTGGCATTTGGTGTATCGTTAGTTCTATTTTTGACGTTTGGGATCTACATGAAAATTACATCTTCGGTTGCATCTTCCGGAGTACCGTTTATGGAAGATACTTTCCTGAGCAAGATAATATTAGTATGGATAATTGCCAGCTCTGTGGAAGAAATATTTTATCGTGGTTTCCTGCAAACTTACATGGAACCATTGAAAGCTATCGGCTTGAAATTTGGAAAGGTTTACTTGAGCCTGCCGGTTATCCTTACAGCATTGATGTTTGGATTTATGCACCTTTGCCTTAAGGGAAAGTTACCCTGGCAGATGGTGCGGTTCATCATTTTTAATGCAACAGTGCTTGGACTGATAGCAGGTTATTACCGAGAAAAAACAGGCAGCCTGATCCCTGCTTATTTTGTACATCTCACCTTTAACGTGGTAGGAATGGGATTGCCACAAGTTTTAATGATGGTGATGAAGGGGTGACTCATTGAATTTTG
>JAIORR010000300.1 GCA_021108055.1 Candidatus Cloacimonadota bacterium | reverse complement strand
TCCATTCCACATCTTTTTCGGGTGGAGAAGCGAACAGCATGAAAACCCGTACCGTATCTGCTCCATAACGATCTATGATATATTGCGGATCGACGACATTACCTTTGGATTTGCTCATTTTTGCACCGTCTTTTGTAACCATTCCCTGCGTGAGCAAACGGGCAAATGGTTCATCGGAACTCACCAGCCCGATATCACGCATAGATTTATGGAAGAACCTCGCATACATCAGGTGCATCACAGCATGCTCGATGCCTCCGATATATTGATCTACCGGCAGCCAGTAATCAGCTTTTTCTTTATCGAACGGGATCTTATCATTTTTGGCATCGGCATAACGAGCAAAATACCAGGAACTATCCACAAAAGTATCCATCGTGTCTGTTTCTCTTTCTGCCGGATCACCACATTTCGGACATTTTGTATTTATCCAATCGGGAACTGAAAGCAGTGGATTTTGCGTTGTTTTGCCTAATTGAATATCTTCCGGCAGTTTCACCGGCAGGTCTTCATCTGGAACAAGAACAGTTCCGCATTTTTTGCAATAAACAATTGGAATCGGAGTTCCCCAATATCTTTGACGTGAAATCCCCCAATCCCGCAGTCTGTAAGTTATTGTTGATTTACCGGTTTTTTGAGCTGTCATCCAGTCTGTGATTTCTTTCTGGGAAGCAACACTTTCCATGCCATCAAATTGAGCTGAATTAACCAGAATTCCCGGTTCGATATAAGCTTCGGTCATTTCTTTTAGAACCAGACTTTTCCCAGGATTGTGAATAACTATCTTGATGGGGATATCATATTTATTTGCAAACTCAAAATCTCGCTGATCGTGAGCAGGAACAGCCATCACAGCACCTGTTCCGTAATCCATCAACACATAATTCGTAACCCATATCTGAACTTTTTCACCATTAACAGGATTGAGAGCATATCTGCCGGTGAACATTCCTTCTTTTGTAGTATCTTCGGCAGTTCTGGTAATCTTATCCTCATTCATAACTTTATCGCAGAATTTACGAATGTCAGAATTTTCAGGTTCATCTTCCAACCATTTTATCATCAATGGATGTTCCGGTGGAAGTGCCATGAACGTGCATCCGAAGATCGTATCGGGGCGGGTTGTGAAAACTTTGATAATATCGTCTGAATCTTTTAGTTTGAACCACATTTCCGTTCCAAAACTTTTCCCGATCCAGTTCGTCTGCATGGTCTTTACACGCTCCGGCCATTCTATCACTTTAGAAAAATCCAGCAGTTCTTCTGCATATTCCGTAATCTTGAAAAACCACTGTTCCAACTCTTTTTGACGAACAACCGTTTCACACCGCCAGCATTTTCCATCTTCGACTTGTTCATTTGCCAGCACGGTCTGGCAGGAATCACACCAGTTCACAAAAGATGTTTTTTTATAAACCAGCCCTTTTTCGTACATTCTTTTAAAAAGCCACTGTCCCCACCTGTAATAATCCGAATGGCAGGTACTTACCTCACGCTCCCAATCCAGACCAAAGCCGATAGAATCGAACTGATTCCGCATAATATTGATATTCTCATCTGTTGTTATCCTGGGATGAGAGTTGTGTTCTATAGCATAATTTTCTGCCGGTAGTCCAAACGAATCATAACCCATCGGCTGCATCACATTGTAGCCCTGCATCATCTTATAACGCGAGATAGCATCTGCGATGGAATAATTGGAAACATGTCCCATGTGCAGTGCTCCGGATGGATATGGAAACATGGAAAGAACATAATATTTAGGCTTTTCAGAAAAATCTTCCGCATCGAATATTTTCTTCTCTGCCCAGATCTTCTGCCATTTCTTCTCTATTTTTTCAAAAGGATATTCCATATTTTTCTCCTGTAATTATTTGTTTCTAAGATTTGAATATTTAATTTGATTGATTTTTCCCCTAGCAGGGGAGTAAAAGAAGATGACCTGAAAAATTAATGCAATACTGTTTTTTCATACAATTGACTGTAACTTTTTTCTTCGTCATCATAACTTCCTTTTATTTAATTCGGTTGCCAGTTTTGAAAGGTAATAAATATGGTCAAATGTTTTTTAGAAATAACTTGTTAGATTATTTGAGAATAAAAAACTCGTAAGTGCATAGGAGGGAAGATGAAAATGATTTCTTTTTTTAATCAAAGATTGAAGTTATTTACGATCTGGGATATTAAGTTAGTCCAACTGGCAGCCATGTTCGTTCTGATTGTGCTGATCAAATTTTTTCCTCAGATCATTACACTGAATATCTGATGGTATGTGGCAGGTTGCATCCTGTCGGTAATTCGTCCAATATATATAATGTTTATAAAAAAAACATAGAGTCGGCAAAAAATATTTTGAAAACGTATGATGTAATCGTGATCGGTGGGGGAGCTGCCGGGCTGATGGCAGCAGGTACGTCTGCAAAACGCGGTAGAAAAACTCTTCTCATCGAAAAGAATCCCGTATTGGGAAAGAAACTTCTGATCACAGGAAAAGGACGCTGTAACCTGACAAATTACTGTGATGTTCCCGAACTGATCGAAAATATTCCCAAAAATGGAAAGTTCCTGATAAATGCTTTTTACATGTTTTCCAGTTATGATACTATCTCTTTTTTTTCTGACCTTGGATTAGAAACAAAGATCGAACGCGGCAACAGGGTTTTTCCTGCCAGCAATAAAGCAAAAAGCGTTGTAGAAAAGATGATTAAATATACCATCGGGAATGGTGTAGAAGTAATCCACAATGCAGTTACGGAGATAATGAAATTTGGAAATATGTTTGCAGTGAAATTGATAAACGACGATGTATTCCGCAGCGGGAAGATCATTATTGCAACGGGTGGAAAAACATATCCCGTAACAGGTTCCACAGGGGATGGTTATAAGTTTGCACATCAGTTGGGACACAAAACCACCAGATTCAAACCTTCTCTCGTTCCTATTGAATCACATGAGTTCCTGAAACCTTGCGAATTTTTTGCCCCGCTTTGTAAGACGAGATTAAGAGGAATTATACAAACTCAACCATCTGTAAGTTCTTGTCAGGTAACCGATCTGCAGGGACTTTCACTGAAAAACGCAGCTATTAAAATTTATGATAAAAACAATAAAAAAGTTTACGAAGATTTCGGGGAAATGCTTTTTACCCATTTTGGTGTTTCGGGACCGGTAATTCTCTCTGCATCTTCACACGTTAAAAAGATCGAAGAACATACACTTGTTATCGACTTGAAACCTGCTCTTGATGAAGAGAAACTGGATCTGCGGCTGCAACGCGATTTCAAAGAGAACTCCAACAAAGATCTCCGGAATATTCTAAAATTTCTTTTACCATCTAAAATGATTCCGGTATTCATCGAATTAAGCGGTATTCCATCCAAAAAGAAAGCTCACCGGATAAATCGTGAAGAACGCAAGAAAATGGGATTCCTGCTGAAGAATCTTGCCATTAAACTGGAAAAATTCCGTCCTATAAAAGAAGCGATCATAACTTCCGGTGGGGTAGAAGTAAGCCAGATCAATCCTAAAACAATGGAATCCAGACTTGTTCCCGGATTATATTTCGCAGGTGAAGTTATAGATGTAGATGCTTACACCGGCGGCTTTAATTTACAGATAGCATGGAGCACTGGGTTTGTGGCAGGAGTTAGTTGTGGGGAGAATTAGCAACAAACAAAACGAACAAAAACTAACAAAGCCTTTTAGATTAAATTAAATAGTATTTAACTTTATAAAAAAACCAAGCCACATAACTTGGCATTATGCAACCAACAGGCGTGATAACATCCTTATACTGTGTATGCTTCATAATACACTATCTTATATTTCATTTATTTTTCTTAAATTCATATGGAGTAAAAAAATAATTGAAAGAATAATTTCAATTGTAAAAAAAATTATTGTGACCGGTAAAAAGTAAAAAATATCCAGTTTCTTTGATTTGAAAGATTCGACTTTATAGAACTCGTCTTCAATCAAATCATGAACAGTTTCAACATCACTATTGAATTTTGAATTACTAACAAAAGTGTTCTTAATTCGATGGGATTCATGGAAAAGGGTGAAGAAATACTCCTTTTCTATTCAAAACACATCTTTGATATAAGAAAGAGATTTGTGTGTTTAACAAATTACAAAATAATAAAATATAATAAAAATTACATTTAATTGACGTGAAAATAATTACTACAAATTTGGAGCGAGAAAGAAATTGAAAATAAATGGTAAAACTAAAGCAGTAAAAAAATGTTTGCTGTTGAAATGAGAAAAGCAGATGGTAACAATGTGCACACACCAGCAAGCAAAAAAACAAGAAGAGAGGAAAAATGAAGAGATTTACTTTATGTATAGTTTGTTGTTTAATTTTATTAAGTTGTATTACCGATCCCAATACTAATAATGAAGAATTTTCATTTAAGATTAATGTAAAAGATTTGGCAGGTAATCCGGTTGAAGGTCTAAATATTGTATTGATAAACAAGTTTAATAATCCTTGGGGAGAATTCGAATGGCCTTTAAGAGCTTGTACAACAATTCCTTTTAGGCTGGAGAAAGCCAGTTTTGTCGAATTGAATATTGGAGATATTGAAAGAAATATTATTCGTAGTTTAATTTCAGAAGAACTACCTGCTTGTTATCATTCTGTAGTTTGGAATGGAAAGGATGATGAAGACAATAGCGTTAATTCCGGTGTTTATTATTGTTCGATGAATGCAAGTGAAAATGATACATTATATTATCAGGGTGAAATCATGATGTATTTGCTTTCTTTTAGTAATAACCATAAAAATGGTTCTACAAATGCTGAAGGTTTATTTATAAGCCAAAATAAAAAACCTTTTGTAAATTTTTATGACTTGGATTCCTTACAAATTGTTGATGAGAACGGAGAAATTCTTGGTTTAGAAGCATTTTCCGACACGACCGTGATATGTCTTTTTGATGAAAACTCAAGCGATATTCATCAATTTGAATATGTTATCGTGGAAGATGAAAATAATGAATTTAATATTATATGGGATCCTGAAACCTCATGGAAAAATAAAGGGAAATCAAAAGTAACTAATAAAGATAGTAATGGTGTAATCCCACCGATTGAAACAAAATTAAAGCAAAATTTCCCAAATCCATTTAATTAAAAAACTTTAACTGCTAACAATGTGTTGATGGGTTAGGATAGTACGCTTTCGTCTGATTCGGCATCTACCTGATTCCAACTTTGGTTTGTTCTGACGTTTTTGGGTAGATTAATTATTACCCTTTTTACACTTTTTGGGAGATAATTTTTTTTATTTCTTTCCATTTCCAGAAGCTTTAAAGATAAGAAAAACAACATTATATAGTAAAATACATTATTAAAATATATTAAAAATTAAATTTAATTGACGTGAAAATAATTACTACAAATTTGGAGCGAGAAAGAAATTGAAAATCAAATACAGGGAGTAAAAAAAATGAAAAAGTTTAAAAAAGTTACTCTGGATGGGAATACCGCAGCAACTCATGTGGCGTATGCATTCAGTGAAGTAGCGGCAATTTACCCTATCACTCCATCTTCAGCGATGGGAGAAATGGCAGACGCCTGGGCTGCTAATGACAGGAAGAATGTTTACGGACAGGCAGTAGATGTTATCGAGATGCAATCGGAAGCCGGTGCTGCAGGTGCGGTGCACGGTTCACTTTCTGCAGGAGCTTTCACCACCACTTTCACAGCATCGCAGGGTCTCATGCTCATGCTTCCCAACATGCATAAAATAGCGGGGGAGATGCTGCCTACGGTTTTCCATGTTTCAGCTCGTTCTCTTGCTGTGCAGTCACTTTCTATTTTTGGAGATCATTCCGATGTTATGAGTGCTCGTAACACTGGTTTTGGTCTGATGGCAGAAGGTTCTATCCAGGAAATAATGGATCTGGCAATTGTTTCTCATCTTGCCACACTTAAGTCAAAAGTGCCATTCCTTAACTTCTTTGATGGATTCCGAAATTCACATGAAATTCAGAAAATCGAGGTAATTGATTATGATACAATGAAAGAAATGGTGGAGATGCAGTATGTGGAAGATTTCCGCGGTAGAGCTATGAACCCGGAAAGACCTCAGGTAAAAGTTGGTGCTCAGAATCCTGATGTTTATTTCCAGGGCAGGGAAACCGTAAATAAATATTATGATGGAACACCTGATATCGTTCAGGAATACATGGATAAACTGGCAAAAGTTATCGGACGTCAATATCACCTGTTCGATTATGTTGGCGCTCCCGATGCGGAAAAAATCATTATTGCTATGGGAACCGGTATTGAAACAATCGAAGAAACCATTAACTACTTAAATAAAAAGGGTGAAAAGCTCGGTCTTATCAAGGTTCGTCTTTATCGTCCTTTCTCTGTAAAGGCATTTATAGATGCAATTCCCAAAAGCGTTAAGAAAATAGCAGTTCTGGATAGAACAAAAGAATGCGGCTCAGTCGGTGAACCGCTTTATCTGGACGTTGTAGCTACCCTTAAAGATAAAAAAGACCTCACTATCATTGGTGGTCGTTACGGGCTTTCTTCCAAGGAATTCACTCCTTCCATGATAAAAGCAGTTTACGATCATCTTGATGGAGCCTGCACACATAACTTTACTGTGGGTATAAATGATGATGTTACCAATCTTTCACTTTCCGTAAAAGAAGATATAGATTCCACTCCTCCGGGAACGATCAATTGCAAATTCTGGGGTCTGGGAGCCGATGGAACAGTAGGCGCTAACAAGAATTCCATCAAGATCATCGGAGATAATACCGATATGTATGCTCAAGGATATTTCCAATATGATTCCAAAAAATCCGGTGGTATCACACGTTCTCATCTTCGTTTCGGGAAAAGTCCTATTCAGTCGGAGTACCTCGTTGTAAGTGCAGATTTCATAGGCTGTCATAATCAGGCATTCATTGGACGTTACGACGTTCTGGAAGGAATAAAAGATAACGGTGTTTTCCTGCTTAATTCTAATTGGGATCACGATGAGGTCTTCGAGAATTTTACGATAGATATGCAGAAAACCATAATTAATAAAAAGATCAGACTTTATAATATCAATGCTCTTAAGATAGCCAATGAAGTAGGTCTGGGCAACAGGATCAACACGGTGATGCAGACGGCTTTCTTCCTGATTTCCGGCGTACTGGAAAGGGATGCTGCCATCAAGATGATCAAGAAAGCTATCGAAAAATCATTCAATAAAAAAGGTCGGAATGTTGTAGAAATGAACTGGAAGGCTGTGGATATGACCAATGAAGCTTTGGTGGAAATTCCCGTACCAAAAGAAGTTCCTGCCAAACATACAGAATTGAAAAAACTGGTTCCTGATGATTCAGTTGGTTTCGTTAAGAATGTAGTTGAAAAGATCATGAGGGAAAAAGGTGATGAAATACCGGTTTCCGATATGCCGTTCGATGGATTTGTCCCTTCTGCAACTACAAAGCTGGAAAAGCGTGGTGTTTCTCCACTCGTTCCTCACTGGATACCGGAAAATTGCATTCAGTGTAATCAGTGTGCTCTGGTTTGTCCGCATGCAGCTATCCGACCCAAATTGATAAAAGAAGAAGACCTGAAAAACGCACCTGAAAGCTTTGGAACTATGGATGCTATGGGTAAAGATAAAGGTGAATACAGGTACAAAATCCAAGTTTATGTTGAAGATTGTGTAGGTTGCAGAAATTGTGTAGAAGAATGTCCTAAAGAAGCTTTGGTAATGAAGCCAATCCAAGAGGAAAGAGATGCTGGTGAATCTGCAAATGCCCTGTTCTTCGATGCTCTTCCAAATGATGTTCTGGGTTCAAACAGTGAAACCACCATCAAAGGAAGCCAGTTCAAGCAGCCGCTTATGGAATTCTCCGGTGCCTGTGCAGGATGCGGTGAAACTCCTTATGTAAAACTGATAACGCAGCTCTTCGGAGATAGAATGTTAGTGGCAAATGCTACGGGATGCTCTTCCATCTGGGGTGCAACCTTCCCAACCATTCCATACTGTAAAAATAAAGACGGTCATGGTCCCACCTGGGCAAACAGTCTTTTTGAAGACAATGCGGAATACGGTTTTGGAATGAGCCTGGCAGTAGCTGCAAATAGAAAACAGTTGAAAACTACTGTGGAATTACTTTTGGAAAAAGATATTTCCGAAGATCTGAAAGAAGCTTTGCAGTTTACATTAGATAACTGGAGAAGCAAAGAAGCAGATGCCAGAGAAAACGTAAAAAATATTAAAGAACTGATAGAGTTGGAACTTTTAACACCTTGCTGTGATGAAAGAAAAGCCCTTATCAGGAAAGTGATGGAACTGAAAAATTACTTCATAGAAAAATCTGTCTGGGCGTTCGGCGGCGACGGTTGGGCTTATGATATTGGTTATGGTGGTGTAGATCACGTGATGGCTTCCGGCAAAAATATGAATATCCTGGTTCTGGATACGGAAGTTTACTCCAATACAGGTGGACAGGCTTCCAAAGCGACTCCGCTGGGTTCTGTTGCAAAATTTGCCGAAGCTGGTAAAAATACCGTCAAGAAAGACCTGGGAATGATGTTGATGAGTTACGGTTATGTTTATGTAGCTTCCATCGCCATAGGTGCGAATAAAGTTCAGTCGCTTAAGGCAATCCGCGAAGCAGAAGCATACGACGGACCTTCCATCATTATTGCTTATGCACCCTGCATCAATCATGGGTTCGATATGACATATACTCAGAAGGAAGAGAAAAAAGCGGTGGACAGCGGTTACTGGATGCTTTACAGGTATAATCCCGATTTGAAAAAAGAAGGTAAGAATCCGTTCATCCTCGATTCCAAAGAGCCTACTATTCCTGTGGTAGATTTCCTGAAAGGTGAAACACGTTATACTTCGCTGGAAAGAACTTTCCCGGATAGAGTGGATGGCTTCCGAACAGAATTCGATAAATACGCCAGGGAACGTTACGATAGATACAAGAAAATGGCGGAAGAATAATTAAGCCGCTGATTTACGCGGATTAATGCTGATAATT
>JAIORR010000098.1 GCA_021108055.1 Candidatus Cloacimonadota bacterium | reverse complement strand
AAATCATAAATCGTAAATCAAATCTGTCGCGGGCTTCTTATGTTCCTTATCATTTATGGGATAAAACAATAAAATATGGAAATTAATTGCAATTTCTTAAAACAGGCTCAATTGCTCTTCTATTTTCTGTTCATAAAGTATCATCTGTTGTGATATTCCAAAGCTGTGACATAATCGTTCAAAGATTTGCTTTAGCTGTGTAACGTTATTAGCAGAGCAACTGTAGTTATCCCCAAATTTTCTTATATATTTCTGACGTAATCCGGGAAAATGCTTATCGAGTTTTTTGTAATAATATTCTCTCTGCCGGTTGCGCAGAGTCATACCAAAGGAAGGAATAATATACTTTGCCTTAGATTTGTGTGCTTGCTTCAAAATATTAGAAATGTTCTCTTCATTATCCTCGATAAAAGGAAGAATAGGCATCATGACAACACCGCTCAGAATTCCGTTATCAGACAGCATTTTCATTGCTCGAAAACGTTCGGATGGAGATGGAGCAGCCGGTTCGATGATCTTTGCCAATTCGTCATCTGCTGTTGTAACCGTAAAGCTGACCGCCGCATAAACTTTGTTGATCTTTTTGATAATCTGCAGGTCTTTTAAGACCAGATCACTTTTTGTGATAATGTGAATCGGAAAGCGGAATTCCGCAATCACTTCAAGAGCCTGCGCCGTAAGTCCAAATTCCTTTTCCACAGGCATATAAGGATCATTCATCGATCCCAGCCCGATGACTCCTTTTTTCCGTTTGGAAGCAAGTTCCTTTCGCAGAAGCTCGATAGCATTCTCTTTTATCAATATCTCGTTTTCGAAATTCTCGATCTGGTAACATTCGCTTCTTGTATCGCAATAGATGCACTGATGCTGGCAACCACGATAGAGGTTCATGCCGTATTTCAACCCGAACCAGGTGTCGGGTTGTTTAACGTAGGAAAGAAGTGTTTTTGCCTTAATAGAGGTTAGGTTAAATTGTGTCTCTTCCATCATCTTTTTTAATTTTCTTGGAATCAGGCAGGAATTCTTTTGATCATAAAAAACTTTTTGTTCTCCGATAAAACTTCTTTCCAATGACTATTTGCTATAAACATACCGGAAGTATTCAATTCAAAATCAGTATAAGGATTACCGGAAGAATAGATTTCATAATCATAATCTGCTTCATCTTCCCACTGTAAGTGGACAAAACCACTTTCTATAAAGATATTAATGTTTTGGGAATTAATGAATTCCGGTTTCAAACAAATATCGAGTTCTGTAACAAAATCTTCACTGACGGTGATATTGCTTTTTATAATATCTGCGTAATTATCTTTATGAAAAGTGAAAGTGTAATTTCCCGGTAAAAGAAGCCGGTAATACCTGCCGAAAGTGCTGTCGCTTCGAACCGGCTCGACACTCGTCATTCCGCTTACACTATCGATCTCTGTTACATAAATCTCTGTAATGATCGGTTCATTATTTTCATTTGTAATATTTCCGGTCACAGTTGAATGGTTTATTCTATCCAGCATTATAAGAGCGGCTTGCAGGTTATCCATGCAAATTTGATCGACCTGACTTTCCGGTGGAATAAATGTGGTTGCCAATTCAATTGTATATGCAAAGATTCTTTGCTCGGCGTAACCCCAATCTCCCATTGTTCCCTGGCAGGTGTAACCAAAATCGACTGCCTGCATTGGCGTGTAATATCCGCCACCACTGATGCGGGGAATAGTTGCAGCCATATCAACTGCAAGTTCATCCATAATTTCATGGTCGTAAGAACAAACTCCGGGAAGATGTCCGAGAGGATATAAAACCCATTGACCATAAGAATGATAAGTTATTCCGGCATAGAATTTATGAGCGCAGATCAAATCCCTGGCAAACACAGATTCTTGTTCCGACCATTCATAAGGTCCGTGATATAAATTTGAATTAGGATCATTAGAAGCGCCATTATCTCCCCAAACATAACCAAAATTACGGTTCAGGTCAACACCATCTGCTGAGCTGTAATCGGGTATTCCGTTGGCATTATTATCTCGCATATTTTTGCGGTGATATGTGTGCCAGCCTTCGGTTACAAGTTTATGTCCATCAGGATTCATCAGGGGAATGAACCAGATCTGAGTGCTGTCTATCCAGGCTGTTACACTATCTATAACTCCATAATTGGAAACAAGGTAGTTCAGAATATACATATCAACTTCCAGGCTGATCGGTTCGCGTGCATGAATTTCCGCAGCATAGAAGATATTCGGCTCATCTTCATTCACTTGCGGATTATCGGAAAGTTTAAGACACCAGACTTCAAACTGAAAATCGGAATAATCGCTGTCTCCTCCCAAATAATAATCGTAACAGGTTGAATTTCCCAGAGTGGTTAATTGAGTTATACCTGGATGAGCCAATGCGATTGATTGTAATTCGGTTGTTACCTCTTCGTAATTCCTATAGCCTGCAATATCTCGAAGCCGCTGTTCTTCGGTCGATAAAATTTCAAATTCATATCGATTTCGTTGTAGATAAGCTAACTGCTTTTCATCGATGATGATATCGAGCAGTTCATTCTCCTGGAAAATGATGATCTCTATATTTTGTTCTTCAACCCATTTTTTAACCGAATTATCCGGGTTTTTTACGGAAACCAGGATTTCATTTGCTGATAATGAAATTATAGAGAATAATATAAAAAATATTATTAAATATTTCATTTGTTTTCTTTCTCCTTCAGCTTTTCCCACCAATCCAGTCTTTTCTGTATTTCCTTTTCAAAGCCGAATTTCGATGGTTTATAATATATTTTTTCTTTCATTTTATCCGGGAAATATTTCTGGTATGAATAGGCATTTTCATATTGATGATCATATTTATAATCTTTGCCGTAATCGAGGTTTTTCATTAGTTTGGTAGGAGCATTTCTTATCTGGAACGGTACACCGAGATGACTGGTTTTTTGTGCATCTTCAGCAGCTTTTTTGTAGGATGTATAGAGTGCATTGCTCTTTGGTGCGGTCGCCAGATAGACGACAAGTTGCGCCAGCGCAACATTTGCTTCCGGCATCCCCAGAAAGTGCACGGTCTCTTTTACCGCAATTGCCTGAACCAGCGCATTCGGATCGGCAAGTCCCACGTCTTCGGAAGCAAATCGCACCAAACGGCGTGCCACATACATCGGGTCTTCTCCGGCTTCCAGCATTCTTGCTAACCAGTAAAGTGCTGCTTGCGGATCGCTGCCGCGAAGAGATTTATGCAGAGCAGAAATAACGTTGTAATGCTCTTCCCTGTCTTTATCGTAGAACATTGCTTTCTTCGTAAGGATTTTGGAAATGAATTCCACATTAATTTTTTGTTCGGGTTTGATATTTTTAATAATGCTTTCCAGATAATTCAAAGCTTTGCGGGCATCTCCGCCGCTTTGTTCAGCAAGATAAGGAATGCAGCTTTCTTCAAACCTTATTTCTTTTTCTATTTTGGAAACCGCCTGAGCCAGGATTTTTTCAATATCATCATTGGAAAGCTGTTCCAACACAAAAACGTGGCAGCGGGAAAGAAGCGGTGAAATTATTTCAAACGAGGGATTTTCCGTGGTTGCCCCGATCAGGATGATCGCTCCGGATTCCACATAAGGTAAGAAAGCATCCTGCTGCGATTTATTGAAACGGTGGATCTCATCGATGAAAAGGATGGTACTTTTATTTTGAGTTTGCAGTAAATATTCTGCTTGTTTCATCACACTTTTTACATCTTTAATGCTGGAAAGAACCGCACTGAACGAAATGAACATTTTATTTGTATGCCGCTCGATGATCCTGGCGATGGTTGTTTTTCCCGTTCCCGGAGGTCCCCACAAAATGAACGAACTGAAATTATCCGTTTCGATCATATTTCTAAGCTGTGAATCTATTTTCAGCAGTTTTTCCTGACCGAACATTTCATCGAGATTTTGCGGACGTATCTTCTCTGCGAACGGAATATTGGTTGGTTTTATTTTTTTATCGAATAACGAAAGCTGGTTTGACATTTTTTATCCTTAATTGCCAAGAAAAGGCACAAAAATCACAAAAAAATTCAGCTATAAAAACTTCACAAATCTTGGAGATTTGGTAGATTTCAAACACTAAAACTTGTGAAGTCTTTAAGACTTAACAAGTTTGCAAATTTAATTTTGCAATCTAATCAACAGCCCAGTTCTTTAGACTGGAAAACCATGAAACAATTTAAACCCCTTTGTTTTTTTCTCGTTCAGGGCAGGGAAACTTTAAATCGACTCAACCCCTTTTTATTTTCCCTTCCAAAGAGGAATTATAAGGATTTTTTGATTTCTTCAGCAAATCAAATTAATCTTTTTCGGAAGTAATTCGATCCTGAAGTTTTTCGGATTTTTTAATACCGGCAATTCACCATCGAAATATACAGGAATTTCCTGATCGGTTTTTATCTCGATAGAATCACTTCGTTCGATCTTTACTTCCGGAAGCTCGATGTGAGTTCCTTTTATAGCTTTTGGAAGTACACGAAGAAGTCTTCTGCGGGTGATTGCATCGATAAGGCAGATATCGAATTTTCCATCATTGGCAATGGAATTCGGAGTTAGTTTGAATCCTCCTCCACAATATCTTCCATTTCCAATTGTGATCATCAAAAATGAAGATTCGATATTTTTGTTATCGAGTGATATTTTCATTTTGTAGGGTTTAAGTTTTACCAGAGCTTTTAAAACAGCAAAGAGATACCTCGGAAGACCATTCAAATACTTCGCTTTACAGGCGTACTCTGCAACTCTGGCATCAAAACCGATTCCCAGAGAATTAATGAAATAATAATCTTCGATCTTACAAACGTCCACCTTTGTGGTGTTGTGCTTTTCCAATGTGGAAACAGCTTTACCAACGAAATTCGGAATATCAAAGTTTCTGGCAAAATCATTTCCACCACCTTCCGGAATGATGCCAAACGTAACTTCATCTGATCTTTGGGAAAGCATAATTCCATTCACCACTTCGTTCACTGTTCCATCTCCTCCAACAGCAGCTATTCTGGTGTATCCGTTATTGACAGCATCCAATGCAAGTTTTGTAGCATGTTTCGGTGCTTTTGTAATTTCTATATCGAAATCTAACTTATGATCGTTCAGGATGGTGATGAATCTGCTTAATAATCTTCCGGTTTTTCCTATACCGGCAATAGCATTAACTATAAAAAACCATTTTTCATTTTGCATTATTTTTCCTTTTACTCTTCTCGTTCCCAGACCCCTGCTTGGAAACAAGAGTGAATATGATTTTCAAACATTTTCATCCTATTTGAATAAATCGGAATGTGTCCCTGTTCTTTCAAAAATTATTTTGTTTGTTCCAATTTTATAAATAAGCAACCAATCTGATTCGATATGACATTCTCGCCGATTATGAAAATCTCCGATTAATTTATGGTTTTTAAATTTTGGTTCTAATTGTTTTTCATCGATCAAAGTTATCATAATATCTTTGATTTTAGATTTGTCTTTTCCCCGTCGTAACATAATTTTCAAATCTTTCTTAAATTGATTAGTATAAGTAGGTTTTAGCACTAAATTCCTAATTTATTGAACATTTCTTCTGTTGTTTCGGATTCGATAAGATTCAAATTGTTGTCAGTTTCTTTCATAGTTTTTTGGGTCAGATCATTTGGAATAACAACTTTGAATGGTAAGCCTTTACGAAGTTTTATTTGCTTATAAAAAAGGTTAATTGCTTCCGAAGTAGAAAGACCTAATTCTTTTAAAATGGAATCTACTTCTTCCTTTAAAATTGGTTCTATTCGCGCTCGAAGCATTGCGGATTTTATCATAATTGCCTCCTGTTGAAACAATGTATTCCATTTGGGATACAAGTCAAGTTTTTTTGTAGATAAATCAAAAAAATAATCCGAATAATTTATTTAAAATAAGTTCGTTTTAAGAATAAACACGAACTCACCTTTTGGAAGTTCTTCGGTCATTATCGAAAGTTCTTTTAATGTGCCCCAGAAGTACTTTTCCTGTGGTTGAGTGAGTTTATAAGCGATTACAGCCTGTCTTTTTTCTCCAAGTACTTTTTTCATATCTCTGAGAAATTGTTTTAAACGATAAGGAGCTTCTAAAAAAATCAGGTCATATTTATTTGGAAGTTTCTTTATGGCAGATATCCGTTCATCCTTATTTGCAGGAAGAAAACCGTAGTAGAGAAACTGATCCAGACGCAAACCGCTTCCCATCAAAGCTGTCATAATGGAAGAAGCTCCGGGAACAGGAATCACTTTTATTCCATTCTGATGACATTGCCAGACCAGATTATTTCCGGGATCTGCAAAAAGCGGTGTTCCCGCATCGCAGATGAGAGCAGCGGTTTCTGTATTTATCAGAAGCCTATCCAGGATAATTTTACTTTGTTCTTTTTCGTTATGTTCGTTCAAAAGTTCGAGAGGTTTTTTGATATCGCAGGATTTCAGGAATCTACTTCCCGGTTTATATTCTTCGCAGATAACAAAATCAACTTCCCTTAGAACTTTTAAAGCACGCAGAGTTATATCATCGGCATTACCAATAGGTATGGCAACAATGTATAATTTACTTTTTGAGGACATAGATTATCTCACCCTTATAATTCCGCCGATAATAAAAGAACAATCCCACGATCAATAAAAGAAGTGTTATTATCATTCCTGCAAGAGATAGTCTTATACTGAGCAGGTAAGATTTTGGGGCAAATTTCATTTCCACGATATGATCACCTTTGGGAACAACAATTCCCCGAAGAATATAATTTACTGCATAAATTTCTGTTTCAGTTCCATCGATATATGCCTTCCAGCCTGCGGGATAATAGCTTTCACTAATTACAAGAAATGAAGTTGTATCTGTCTTCACTTCAAATTTCAGGTCATGAAGTTCATAGTGCTTCAGTTTTATTTTACTGCTGTCCGGAACGAATATATTTCCAATATCCTTTTCGATGATAGCTGTTTTGGCAGGATCGAATTCCAATTGATTCAATCTTTTCCAGATGTTTTCCTTTTCCCGGATCAATTCCACATTTTCTATGAACCAGGCGCGGGGAAGACAATCCAGGTTTTGGTAAACTGTAAGTTCTTGTTTCCTGTCATAAAAAGCATATTTAAGGTTTTCAAGAGGAAGTTTGTCGGAGAAGATAACATATTTTGCGTTAAGCATATTCACGATATTCCAATTTATCGGGATGCGGTTTTTAAATTCGGCATTAAGACAATGCTCGATGATCTCCTGGTATCTTTTTAATTTTGCGCCGTGATAGCCGCCGATCGATTGATTGTAATATGTCCACTTGTTCTGTCCGAACTCTCTTCCAAGCGGATATATCCGAAAAACTTCTTTATCTTTAGATAAGAAATTATCTACCAATGTTTTTTTGTGATATCTCTCGATCTGCTTTTTGGGAACCAGACTCTGAGTAAAACGTTTATCGACCAGAAGAAGATCGACGATCACAAGAAGAGCTATCAAAAGCAAATAAGAATATTTTTTCAGCTTTCCCTTTCCCAGAAGAAGTGTAAATCCAAGTGCGGCAATGAGCAAAAGCCCTGTTTGAATTCCATCGTTGATAAGTTTATCCATCCGCATTTCTTTTAACTGCCTTATCTGAGACACACTATATTTGGAAGATTCACCGGCTTTACTTAGTCCGATATTTTCAATGACTCCGCTGGTAAGAAAAAATAAAATGAAAAGTATGACCACTCCGATCAGTATTTTTTGCACAAGTTCAAAGAACTCTTTGTCTTTCTCTTCAAATTTTTGAATGATATATTTTAGTCCGTAACCTGCCAGGATCACTGTTGAAAATTGTAATAAAACCAGGATCATTGCCGGAACGCGGAATTTATTAAAACCGGGAAGATAATCTAAAAGAAAGTTGGAAAGAAATGGCAAATGCCTTCCAAAAGAGATGAAGAGAGTAACAACCGAAACAGTTAAAAGGATCATCACATTTCTTGACCTGTCAAAGAAAACCGCAAAGACAGCTAACATTAGAATGATGACTCCCATATACATCGAAGTCTGTGTGAACGGCATCCAGCCCCAATAGTAAGGTGAAACTCCTCCGAAAAAACTTGGATTAATAAAAGAAAGTATCTCCATGGGATGGAAAGACCAACTGGTTGCATATCCTGTATCGAGTCCGGCAGAACCACCACGGATAGTATATTCACCATATTCGATGGTAGAAAAATATGGCTGTGCAACAGAGATAAATGAGATCACAAAAACAGCCAGCAACATCGAACTGAAGATCAGAAAATTTAGTTTTTCCCTGTCTCTGCAAGAATACACAAGCTGGAATATCCAGTAAATTCCCAGCATCAGAAAAGTGTAATAAGATATCTGCGGATGATTTTCTCTAAGCTGTCCGATCAGCATTATGGCAGCCAACGCCATAGCCAGAATGCTTTTGCGTTCTTTGAGATAATGGACGGCGAACATGATCCACGGAATATATACGATCGCCCTGAACTTGGTATTATGCCCGATCTCCAGAAGCCCGAGAAAATGACATGAAAGCGGAAATGCCACCGCACCGATAAAAGCAATTAGCGGATCAAATTTCATAAATATCATCAGCAGGTATATTCCCAGTCCCATCATGAACATCAGGAAAACCCGCCAACTAATTACTTTGTTTACATAGGAATATAAATTATTAATAAAAGGATATTTTGAACCGACCGAGATCAGGTATCCCGGCATTCCACCGAATACATTTGAATTCCATAATGCCTGGTCTTTATTTTTTTCATTATATTCCATCATACATTGTGCAGAAGCTCTCCACTGGATCGTATCGCTGGCAGGAGGTGCATAGTCCTTGAATGCCATTTTGAAAAATGATGCTGATATAATTATAAAAAGCAGGCAAATAAAAATAACATGTTTGTATTTTCCTTCAAAAATATTCCCTAACATATCCTGTTTATTCTCAATTATCTCTTTTTTTCTTTTCATCTTTATTCCTCTATTTCTATTTTCTTCTGAAATTTATTTGATGCAGATTGAAGTCAATTAAAAAGTTTGG
>JAIORR010000273.1 GCA_021108055.1 Candidatus Cloacimonadota bacterium | reverse complement strand
ACAAAAGTCATAATAACTTTTCCTTGAATTCCCATCCCGTCAAAGGGAGAATATTTTGCTTTTGAAATGAATCTGGATGCATTAATTTTCCATTTCATATTCATATCGATTACAGTCAGATCCGCAAAATTCCCAACTTTTATTTCACCTCGATTTTCAAGATTGAAGATTTCGGCAGGATTTCGGCTTGTAAGTTCAACCAGTTTTCCAATCGTCAAATTTCCTTTATTTACTTCGTTCAAGAGCAGATGCAATCCTGTTTCCAATCCGGGAAAACCAGAAGGTGCTTTTAAATATTCCTGCTCTTTTTCCGAAAGTTTATGAGGTGCGTGGTCTGATCCTATAATATCGATAGTGCCATCTATTACCGCTTCTCGAAGAGCTTCATTATCCTTTTCAGACCGCAATGGCGGATTCACCTTCCCATTATTTCCGGCTTCGTTAAGAACAGATTCGTTTAATAGAAGGTGATGAGGTGTAACTTCACAGAATATATCAGCAGAATCTTTGTATGCTCTTATCAAATCAATTTCTTCTGCTGTGGAGATATGAGCAATGTAGAGCTTATTCCTAACTTCATAGGCAAGATCGAGCACAAGTTTTGTACCCCTGATCGCACATTGCCTGTTTCGCAAAGCATTATGTTTAAGGATGTTTTTATAATGAAGTCTTTTATGCCAGATGTCCAGCAATTCCTGAAGTTCCGTATGAACAACCAATATTTTATCAAAATCTCTTGCAACTTTAAAAATAGACTTCAATGTTTCCCTGTCTTTTATAACTTCATTTGAACTGGAAGCAGCCAGAAAAACTTTTATACCGGCAATATCGGAAGGATCTGTTTTCAGTATTTCTTCAATTTCATTAATGTTATTTTGTGTTGCTCCAAGATAGAATTTATAGTTTATAAGTGACTTTTCTGCTGCTTTTCGTTTTAAATTCAGGTTAACTAAATTTGTAGTAGAAGGGAGCGTGTTCGGCATATCGAAGATGGTGGTTATGCCGCCTGCCAAGGCAGCTTTGCTTGCAGAAAGCCAATCTTCTTTATCAGCTTGCTCCAGATCACGAACATGAACATGCGGATCGATAACTCCCGGAATTATGAGATTTCCGGCAATATCGATAATCTCGTCACTTTCCGATTCGAGACGACGTTTCTTTTTGAAAAGTTTACGACTCATAGCAATTTTCTGGATGAAAATAATTTTGTCATCTTCGATGAGGATGTTGTGCATCCCGTTTGTTAATCTGCAATTCTTTAGTAATGTTTTCATTTTCTCCATATCTCAATCATTCTTGATTGTGCTTTTCTCGAACAAGCTGTTCAAGTTACATTTCCTCCGTGTTCTGTAGTAAATATTCAATGCGCCAAGGCGCACAAGTTTTTAATATTCAATTTTCAATACAATATCCTTTTCCCGCTGGCATCCCGATGATATTTTCCAAATTCCGTAAGCTGTTCAACAATTTTTTTAGGAAGAACAGGACCTTCCACGCAAAGCCGGATTCCCAGTGGATCTACTGTACAACTTCCACAAATCCCGATCGCACATTTCATATAACGCTCAAAAAGAAATTCGTATTCGATCTCTCCAATTACTCCCTGTAAAGCTTTCATCATCATTTCGGGACCCGATGCATAGATAAAATCGAATTTATCTACATTCTCTCGTTTCCATCCGGCAGTTGCCGGATGGAAACGAGAATTGTCTCCAAGCTGGGGCTTGGAAACAAGTTGATTTTGCTGGAGCTTGGAAACAAGCAGCTTTCTTGCAATATCGACCGAAGTTCCTTTTTCTCCGAATGTTCCATCGTCTGTTGTGTTAATCAGATTTATTCCAAGTTTACCAAATTTTTCCACGAACAAAAGTTCATCCTTCGTTCGTGCTCCGTTTATTAACGTAATGTTTGCACCACTCTCCAATAAAATCTTACTGAAGAAATAAAATGTAGGAACTGCATACCCACCCCCGACAAGAAGAACCTTGCCATTAGATATAAAAAAAGAGGAACCGAACGCCCCTCTTATGGACACGAGATCACCTACATCTTTTTGGAAAAGACGGGAAGTGAATTCACCGATCTTTTTTATAGTTATGGAAAATTCATCTTTTGTACAATCCGAAATGGAAAATGGCTTCTCGCCGCCTTCAAAATCCGTAAGCATTATGAACTGTCCGGGTTTTGCATTAAGTTTATATTTGAATGAAAAAGTTTTTATATCTTTTATCTCATCTTTAATTTTTGCTATTTTAAGAGTTATTCTTTTATTCATTAAGTTTCCCTATCACAAACCGGAGGTTTATGTTACATTAATAATTTCTCCAGCTTGGGAATTTCTTGCAAGTTCTCATATCCATTCTCATCCATAAATTCAATTATCTCATTATTGATCTTATTAAAAACTTCGATTCCACGATAATATATTGCTGTTCCCACACCAACTATCGAAGCTCCTGCCATCATCATCTCGATCGCATCTTCACCACATTTTACTCCACCCATTCCAATTATCGGAATATTTACATCAGAATAAGTCTGATAAATTAGTTTTAAAGCAATAGGTTTGATGCAGGGACCGGAAAGTCCTCCGAGTTTGTTGAACAATACTGGTTTCACCATTTTTGTGTCGATCAGCATTCCGGGACCGACCGTATTGATCATACAAAGTGCATCGGCTCCTGCAGATTCGGCAGCTTTCGCAATCGAAACAATATCGTAAACATTCGGGGAAAGCTTGGCAATCACGGGAAGTTCAGATATTTTCTTAACTGCTTTTATTATTTTGTGAACTTCATCTTTGGAAGCAGCAAGCGGAATTCCGAATTCATCGAAAACATTCGGACAGGAAAGATTCAATTCCAGGAAATCACCTTTTGAGGTATTTACAAATTCCGTAAGTTTTAGAAAGTCATTGACATTAGTAGCAAAAACGCTCACGATAACAGGAGTATCGGAGCGTTCTTTAAATTCATTTATTTCGGCAAGTCCATCGACAATTCCGGGATTGCATAACCCCATACAGTTTAGAAATCCGCCTTCAAACTCTGCAACAACAGGACCTTTATGACCGGTTCTTGGTTCGAGTGTTAAAGATTTACTGGTTACGATTCCCGCACCATTTTCTGTGGATATACTAAGCGCAGAGAACGACATATCCATAATGCCTGCCGGAAGAACCAGCGGCGATCTGACCTCGAAACCTAAAAACTTAGTTTTCAGTCTGTTATGCATACGCCCACTTCTGGTTTAGATTTAAAATCGAGATCTTTCTTATGCATAAAATATAAGGAAAACTTCAACCTCCGATTTGCTATACTAAAAAAAAATCTATGCTAAATTGGTCAAATGTTTTAAGTTATATTTATTGTAAATAATTTGTATTTATTTAGTAAATATGAGTTATTAAATTACTCTATAATAAGTTAAGGATTTTCAATAAAATCTAATATAAAAAGAAGTTTGACAAAAATTTCTTCTACTCATTTATTAAAAAAAAATAAGGAGAAAACTTATGTCCTTCCTAAATAAAATCTCATATTTTCAGAACAGAAAAGATGCAGTTCCGAATCAGGAATTAGCAAAAGAACTTACTGAAACTAAAAACAAAAAGGGAATTAGAGAAATCGCTGAAAATTTATGGAATGAAAATAAGAACATTCAAAGTGATTGCATCAAAGTTCTCTACGAAATCGGTTATATCGATCCCAAACTGATCGGGAATTATACTGAAGACTTCCTGAAGCTAATTGAAAGTAGAATCAACCGGCTTGTCTGGGGTGGAATGATCGCATTATCTACAATCGCTAAATTGAAAGCAGATAAACTTTTTCCACATTTCGAAGAAATAAAAAAAGTTATTGAAAACGGCTCTGTGATCACGGTAGATAGTGGAATATTGACTTTGTCTAAAATCGCTTCCGCTAAAATGGAATACAACGAAAGGATATTTCCCTATTTGTTGGAATTATTAAAAACCTGTCGTCCGAAAAGTGTTGCAATGTATTCTGAATTTGTCTTTGATGCTGTGAATGAGAAAAATAGAACAGGATTTATTGAAGTTCTGAATAAGCGGAAAGAATATCTTAATCCAAATCAGGTTAAGCGAGTGGAAAAGTTGTTGGGAAAATTTTAATTTATTTAATTTGTATTCAACTCACACTTTGTAGTAAGTCGAGTCCAAATTGACCGAACTTCATCAACTTCAGTTCGATGGGGTTCAGTTTCTTCGTTGTTAAGATTGTCTGTTCTCAACTCCACGCTTCACTTTGAAGTCGAGTCCAATCAAGGTTTATCTGTTTTAATCCGCAAAATTCAGCGGCTGAATTCTTTTAGTCTCTCTACCATATCTGCTTTTTCCCAGGTGAATTCTTCCAACTCTCTTCCGAAATGTCCATAAGCTGCAGTTTTTTGATAAATTGGTCTTTTCAATTTCAGGTGTTTAATGATCCCTTCCGGATTAAGCGGAAAAACCTTTCGGACGATACTATTCAGCTTTCCATCTACCAGAGTTCCCGTTCCAAAAGTGCGAATCATCACGGAAACCGGTTCTGCCACACCGATAGCATAAGCTATCTGAACTTCACATTCTTTTGCAAGACCGGCAGCCACAATGTTCTTGGCGATATATCTTGCCATATAAGAAGCACTTCTATCCACTTTTGAAGGGTCTTTGCCGGAAAATGCTCCACCGCCATGACTCCCCTTTCCTCCGTAAGTATCTACAATGATCTTCCTGCCTGTGAGCCCTGTATCTGCTTGCGGACCACCTGTTACAAAACGACCGGTCGGGTTGATAAATATTTTCGTTTTATCATCTATAAGTTCAGAGGGAATAACCGATTTGACCACATGCTCAATAATATCATTTTCTATCTGTTCATGGCTTATTTCCGGATGATGTTGGGAAGAGATAACCACAGCATCCACTCTAACGGGTTGTTTATCGAAATACTCGATCGTAACCTGTGTTTTTCCATCCGGTCTAAGATACGAGATGATCTCATCCTTTCTTACTTTTGTTAATCTTTGAGCTAATTTATGAGCAAGAGAAATGGTCATTGGCATAAATTCTTCGGTTTCGTTGCAGGCATAACCGAACATCATTCCCTGATCACCTGCACCCTGATTGTGCTCTGATGTTTTGTTCACACCCATGGCAATATCACCGGATTGTTTATCAATTGAAGTTAATACGGCACAAGTGTGATAATCAATTCCGTAATCAGCATTTGTATATCCTATCTCTTTTATGGTTTTACGAACAATCTTTGGAATATCTACATAACATGTTGTAGTTATTTCTCCGGCAATTAATGCCATTCCTGTAGTCAGGAACGTTTCGCAGGCAACTCGTGCATTTTTATCCTCTTTCAGAATCGCGTCTAAGACCGCATCCGAAATCTGGTCAGCCATTTTATCCGGATGACCTTCCGTAACAGATTCCGAAGTAAATAGATATTTTCCTTTTAACATAAATTCATATTCCTTTTATTTAATTTTCATCTTCTAATGCATTAAATATTTTCCTTACCAGTTCTTCTGCTTTTCCTAAATCTGTTTGTAGTATCTCGTTCTTGATCATCAGAAGTCTTCCCGGACTCACACTGAGTTCATCTATTCCCAAGCCGATGAGCAGTTTAATATATTTTTTCTCGGAAGCCATTTCCCCGCAGACCGCAACTTTGATGTTGTGTAAATGAGCATTTTCAATAGTCATTTTGATAAGCCTGAGGACAGATAGATGACTTGGCTGATAATAATCTGAAACCGTTTCATTATCTCGATCTACTGCCAGAGTATATTGAACAAGATCATTCGTTCCGATGCTTAGAAAATCACATTCCTTTGCAATATCGTCAGAGGTAATGGCAGCGGAAGGAATCTCGATCATTGCACCGATACCTATTTCCGGATTAAATGAAATATTCTGCTCTTTCAGTTCATTTTTGCATTCTTCAATAATCATTTTTGCTTTCAGCACTTCCGAAACGCAGGAGATCATCGGGAACATCATTTTCACATTATCTTTCATATTTGCCCGCAAGATCGCCTTTATCTGTGTTTTGAATACGGAAACATATTCCAGCGAAATTCTGATACCCCTACAGCCAAGATTCGGATTGAGTTCATGTCCTATATTCAAAAGATTTGAAAGCTTATCTCCACCAAGATCGATGGTTCTGATGACTACGGGTTCAGGAGCACATTTTTCTGCTATTTTCCTGTAAATTTGAAATTGCTGTTCTTCGGTAGGAAATTCGTCTGCATCCATGAAAAGGAATTCTGTTCTAAAAAGCCCGATACCTTCACTTCTATTCTTGATAACCTGATCTATTTCTTCCGGTATCTCGATATTACTCATTAGTTTTATTCTTTTTCCGTCAGAAGTTTTTGCTTTAAAATTTAGAACTTTTTTAAGTTTATCTCCTTCTTTTTTCTGCTGTTCTATTTTTTTTGAATATTTGCCAAGAGTTTTTTTATCCGGAGAAATAATTACTTTTTCAGTATTTCCGTCTATGATAATATTGTCATTTTCTTTTACATTTTCCAGCAAACCGTGAACTGCAACAAGCATAGGAAGATTCATAGAACGGGCAATGATAGAGCTGTGAGCATTTTTACTTCCCTTCTCTGTGCAAAGACCACAGATATTCTTTGCAAAAATCTTTGTTACAGCAGAAGGAGAAATGTCTTCCATTATCAGAACAGAATTTTCATCAAGGTTTCCGAATCTGTCAGTTCTTTTATCCAGAACATAGCTGAGCAGCCTGTAAGCCACATCTTCATAATCTGATGACCGTTGAGAGAGATAATCATTATCCATATCATTAAAAATGTTCACGATCTCATCAAAATGTTCACTGACGGCATGTTCCATGCTCATTAATTTTTCTGTAATTGATCTTTTGATTTTTGAAGTAAATTCCGGATCAATTAGTATCATTTTGTGTGTAGTAAGAATGTCAGTATGAACTTTTGATTGTGAAATATCTTTTATCAGCAGATCGATCTCATTTAGAACATGTGTAATACTATTTTCAAATTTTTCTACTTCAGTTTTGATCTCATGATCTTTGATATATTTTCTGGTAATATGAAGGACTTCCTTCTTTATGATCTTTGCTTTGCCGATGGCAATACCGCTTGAAACTGAAGCTCCTTTCATTATCATCATCAATCTTCTCCAAATTTAGAAGCAAAGAGTTCTACGATTTCCTTTATCAGATATTCTTCATCAGGACCATCGGCTATCAAATCAAGTTCTGAACCAAATTCTGCAGCGAGTGTCATTACCCCCATAATGCTTTTGCCGTTTATTTCCATATCTTCTTTTCTAATGCGGAAATCGGATCTATATTTTGTAGCTGCTTTCACGATCATCGTCGCCGGTCTGGCATGCATTCCCAGTTTATTTACTATCTCAATGGTCTTTTTTATCATAGCACTCCAATAATTCTTAAATTCAATAATTCAATAACAAGATATAAAATTCATTGTAGAATTTTTTATTATTCTAAAGAATCATTTCTGAACTTTGCTTTTTTTTGCAGGTCTTGTTGTAATTTTTTTGTGTATTCTTTTGCTGCATCATAGCCGTAAAGTTTCATAATATAGTTCATTGCAACCACTTCAATGATAACGGATACATTCTTTCCGGGAGATACCGGCAGATAAATAATTGGGATTTTAATACCGAGAACATCGACATAATTTTCACTTAACCCGATTCTCTCATAATCCATATTATCTTTCCACGGCATTAATTCAATCTGAACATCTATCCGTTTCTGTTTCCTTACAGCTTGTATTCCAAACATTTTGGCAACATCAATAAGTCCAATTCCCCTGACTTCCATAAAATGTCCGTAATCATTTGTAGAGGTTCCCATAACGCATTCATCTTGAATGATTATCTTTACAGCATCATCAGTGATAAGCCTCTGCCCTCTTTCCACCAGGTCGAGAGCACATTCACTCTTTCCAATTCCGCTTTTTCCGGTTAACAAAATCCCTACACCGAACACATCTACAAGTGTGCCATGAATGGTTTTTGTAAGAGCAAAATACTCCCCGAGATATTTTCTGAGAGAATGATAAAGTTTATCTGTAGTCAAACGTGAACTTAAAATTGCAATGTTCATTTCATTTGCCAGAAACTCTACCTGCTGAGGAATAGATAGTCCCTTTGTAACAATAAAACAGGGAATATCATAAACCAGCACTTCTTTAACAATATTAAAAAGGTCTTCATCACTTAAAGATTGTAAATAACTGATCTCGGTTTCCCCAAGTATCTGAATACGCTGATAGGCAAATCTTTCAAAGTAACCGGCAAAAGCCAGTCCCGGTCGATTCAGATATTGACTGATAATATTCTTATTCATCGTCTCCGGCTGAGTAATAAGAGAAAGAGAGAATTCCTTTTTTCTATTTTGGAAAAAATCTTTTACGCTGATCGTTTTCATTTTTTTTCCTTTCAAATACCTGATCTATAGTATAAAAAAAGAGAGCAGGCAATTTTTTTTAAGGTTCAATTAATTTATAATGCAGTTCATCTTTTTTTACTAAAACATTAACTCTATCTGTTTCCACATTTTTAAAGATAAAATATGAATCATTGGTTTCATCGAATTTTTGCATGGCTTCTCTAATGTTCATATCTTCGGCTAATATCCGTTTAATTTTCACGGTTTTTCTGCCTTCACTTTTTTCAATAAGGTTTGCATAAACAAAACGCGTGTTTTCTTTCAGGCTTTTTTTATGATGATCTACCCATTTATCTTTCATTTTCTTGATCTGATGTTCAACTCTATCGACAACCGTATCTATAGCAAGATACATATCTTTTTCCGTGGTTTCACTTTTCAGGTTGTGTTTTGGAACATGAATAATCAATTCAACTTTGTTTTGATTATTTTCAAATGAAAGCACAAAGTGAGCAGTAATAATATTCTCAAAGTATTTTTCTAATTTCTCACAAGAATCGTTGATGTGGTCTCTGATCGCATTTGTCAGATCAAAATGACGCGCGGTTATTGTTATTTGCATAATTCCCTCCTATTTTTTTACCACAA
>JAIORR010000181.1 GCA_021108055.1 Candidatus Cloacimonadota bacterium | reverse complement strand
TGTGTGCTCAATAAATAACTGCTGCAAATTTTTTATGTTAATATTCGGATATGTGAACTCGAAAACTTTATATATGCTCCTAAACATATTTATTAATAATGCGAATTAAGGTTTAAAATTAAATAAATGCAGCTGTTAGTCTGCCAAATATATGAACAAGTAGTCCTTTCGTAGAACGGACTTTAAATGCTCTTTGAATTTCTGTTTTTTGAATCAACCAACTAAAGAAAGATTCTATCGGTTCTCTAACTTTTGAAACAGCAGTTGAGAACAAATCGTTGAAAGCTTTATCTCTTTTTTTTAGACATTCAGCTTTTCCTTTTGTTTCTTTGACCGGTGTGTACATAATTGAGTTATTATCTTGAGCTAATTGAGGAAAGAAATTATTATCAAAATAAATTTTATCTCCCCAAAAGGTTCTATTTGTTAT
Source organism: Candidatus Cloacimonadota bacterium (assembly GCA_021108055.1). Classification (GTDB taxonomy): domain Bacteria; phylum Cloacimonadota; class Cloacimonadia; order Cloacimonadales; family TCS61; genus JACNIV01. Next base: position 8,650 of record JAIORR010000181.1, on the reverse strand, counting down.
ATTAGACCAATTTTGTTTAAAAATGTTTAAATCATTTTCTGATGCAGGTGTAATAATAATTGATTCAGGATAAGGTATCGTATTCGGTCTGCGAAAGTTTAATGCATGAAGCTTTAATCCGTAGTACCATATGTTTTTTGTAGAATTAAAACTTTTATCTGTTATTTCAGAAGCAACTTTGCCTTTTCTTTTACCTGAACAGGTAATTATTGGCATTGAATCAAGAATACTATTGCTTAAATCACAATTTTTAGGTACTTTTGAACCAATTATAATTTGACTTAATCGTTCAAAAACTGACGATAAATTATTTAACCTTGTATTAAATGCGACATATGAAGGCAAATCAGGAAACCAAGAAAATAAATAGTCTTTAGTAAAATTATAAATTTGTTTTATTTCAAAATATTTTTGTTCTTTCATCACAAATAAATATATTGTAATAGCTTCAATATCTGTAAATTTTGGTTTATTATTATTTGAAAAACGTTGATTAAAATATTTTAAGTCTGTTTCGTATAACTCACTGATATTTAAATACATAGAGATTAGTCTAAATTGTTTATAGTCAGGCATTTAAGTAAATATTAAAAAGTTGAAAAACTTTCTAATATACTCATATTTAGAATAATAGACAAATATATTGCATCATTATTACAACTATTTATAATTTTAATAAAAGCACTTTTTTAACCCTTAATTCGCATTATTAACTAAACGCCAAATTCAATTTATTAATTAAGTTGTTTCAATACATCAGATGCTTTATTCTTATGTTTTCCGTTTCGGGATACAATTTTTTGCAGTAAACCTTTTGCTTCTTTATTCCTTCCTAATTTTATTAAAGTTTGTGTTTTATACCACTCGGCATCTTCAAGATATTTATTATTGCCGGAAGAAATAATTTTATCAAAATTTTTCAAAGCATTATTGTAGTTTTTAGTATAAAATGAAGACACCCCATATTTATAAATAATTTCAGAATCATTTGATTTATATTTTAAGTATTTTTCAAATCCGTCTGATGCTTCATTATAAACTTTTTCATTATATGAAAATATTGCACTGTTTCGAATACTTTTGTACTTAATTACGTCTTCTTTTTTTGCTTTATTATTTTCATTAGGAACATGTCTTGTAGAAAATCCGATGAAATCGTCATTTTCTTCTTCTTTTGCAACTTCTCCGTCTTCTTCACTTGTAGTAGTAACGAGTTTATTATTAAGTTCAGAATTTATTATTTTGTTTTTTGAAATATCAGATCCAAACATCGGAATATTTTCTTCGACTTCATCTTTTAAATTTCTGTCTGATATATCATCATCTGCTGTAGTTTCAGTATTTTTATCCAATTCACCGGAGATAATTTCATCAATACTGTTTTCTCCGGATTGCTCAACAACAACTGTGCTGAAATTATCTTCGTCAACCGATGAGCCGGCGATATTATGTGTTACAGATTCATTATTTATAACTTCTTTCTCAGTCATATCAGCATTTTTTTCAGGCAATTCCAAATTTTCAATCTTTTGCATATCTGCTAATGATTCAGAATTGTTCTTCATAAAATAGTTAACTGTAAAACCGGCACTAATAATTAATAAGACTGAAGCTGCTACAGCAAATATTCGTTTTATATTATAAGTTTTTGCTGTTTTTTTTACTTTGCTTTTATTAAATTGTTTGAGGTATGTATCAATATCTGAATTTACGGAATGAATGATTGTTGATAAGCTGTCAGGATTTTTCATATTTGATAAACCTTCAAGCTCATCATTACACATTTCACAATCTGCAATATGCATTTCTATCCTTCTTTTTTCAGTATTTGATAATTTACCGGATAAATATTCAAGCATCTCACTATTAGTGAGACATGAACTTTTGCTGAATATTTTATTTATATCGGATTTCATTTGTTTATGAGTTAGAACCCATTTTAAAGGATAAAAATGATGAATAATATTATTGCAGAAATACCTGCTTTAGTTAAAATATTTTTTAAATTTCTTTTTCCGTTTTGTATATAACTTTTTACATTTTTTATTGAGTAACTTGTTAATTCAGCTGTCTCCTGATATGATTTTCCTTGCAAATAAAACAAATTAACACATTCTTTTTGTTCTTTATTTAGCTGATTTACTGCATCTTGTACGGTTTCAATTTTGTTTTCCTCAGTTTCTTTTTCTTTAAGATGAGAATTCAAGTCAATTTCCATAAAATCTTCTGTATCTTTTTTGTATTCAACTCTGTTTCTTAAATTTACTTGAGATTTTCTTAATTGCATCAAGCAATGGTTTCTGGTTACCATATATAGCCATGACTTAAAGTTATCAACTTTATGATTCAAAAGATCCGAAAATAATTTTTCAAAGATTTGCATTACAGAATCTTTACTGCTCTCTTCATCTTTCAAATATTTCATTGAAATTAAGAAAACAAATTGAGTGTATCTTTTGTATAATTCTCCCATAATGTCTTTTCTTTCTTTTTCTTTATATAAAGACACTAATTTTTTATCAGATATGTTACTGTATATGCTCAAAATATTTTTCAAGATCAGATACAAATTTAAATATTTTTAACAAAAACCGAACAAATAAGTTAATTTTGTAAAAAAAAAATAACCAACTCTAAAGATCATTATTATAAAATGATTAAGAACTATTTATCTCTTGTAAAATTCAGCCATACAATTTTTGCTATGCCTTTTGCATTAATTGGCTTTTTTTTAGCTGTTAAAGCTGCTGATAATGATTTTTTTGGTGGAAGCGGAATTCAAATATTAATATTAGTTGTTTTAGATATGATATTTGCACGTAATGCAGCTATGGGTTTTAACAGATGGTTGAAAATCCGAGAACTGCTGTAAGAGAAATTCCTTCAGGTAAGATCAAATCTAAATATGCATTGGGTTTTGTGATTATTAATGTCATTCTGTTTTTTATAACAACATATTTCATAAATAATTTAGTCTTTTATTTGGCACCTGTTGCTATTGCGGTTGTTCTTGGCTATAGTTATACAAAAAGGTTTACATGGTTGTGTCATTTTATTCTTGGATTAGGATTATCATTAGCACCCGTAGGATCATACTTGGCTGTAACCGGTGAATTCTCCTTGCTTCCGGTATTGTTTTCAGCAACTGTTTTATTTTGGACTGCAGGTTTTGATATTATCTATGCTCTGCAAGATGAAGAATTCGATAAAGAAAAAAACTTGAAATCAATACCAAGACTATTAGGTAAACGCAGAGCGTTATTATTATCTGCAGTTTTACATATATTAACTCTCGCAATTATTATATGGGCAGGTATAATAGGAGCAGAGTTTTTAGGAGTTTGGTATTGGGCAGGAGCATTATTCTTTGGGTCTTCACTTACCTACCAGCATATTATTGTAAAACCAAATGATTTAAGCAGAGTGAATTTGGCTTTCTTTACAATTAACGGTATAGCAAGTATTGTTTTTGCCGGTTTTACTGTATTGAGCCTTTATATATAATTAGGAAGAAAACTTTTCTTTTAAATGATTTTCAATTTTGTAGTTGTAATCTTTACTCATTGAAAATATTGTAATTTCAAACAAAACAGAATTTTTTGTTTCTGAAACAGGATTAATTATCGGATCTTTTTTAACAGATGTCCAAGGTAAATTATAAACAGTTTGTTTAATTTCTTCAGATATTCTTTCTGTACTTTCATTTTTTGAAACTGTTATGTTAAAGGTGTATGCAGTTATATCTTCTTTAGGCCTGCTTTTTTTTATGCTGTTTTCCAGAATTAATGAATAAGGAATTTGAATAATTTCGGAATCATCCGATTCAATTTCAATTGCTCTGAATTTAAATTTATTTATTACACCGGAATATCCGGTAAAACTAATCGCATCACCGGTATTAAGGTCTGAATTTGTTTTTAGAATAATTCCTGCAATATAATCTTTTAATACCATTCTGCTTGCCCAAATTGCAATTACCGACATTGTTATAAATAAAGCTAATGCAAAATATTGATTATCTTCCAAAAAGTTCTTAAATGCAATGATTGTGAATAATATCCATAAAATAAACTCAATTAGCGGGAAATATCGTTTTAATACCTTTAAAACTCTTTTATTTTTAAGGAAAAGAGGCAAAGCATATGTAACAGCTCTAAAGAAAACAAACAGGATTATTGCTGAAACTATGAATTTGTATATTGACAGACTTGAGAATGAAAAATCAAACATATTGAAATTGTTATTGTTACATTGCTAAATTGTTGCATTGCTATACTATTAGATCAATAAAATTCAAATGTAGTAACAAATTTTATGAATTGAAAATTTCCCATGCTTTTTCGGCTTGAAAATGTAACATTTTAAGCCCGTTAATTATAATTGCTCCTTTTTTTAGTCCTTCTTTGAGAAATAAGGTTTCGGCAGGATTATAGATTAAATCATAAAGTATATGATTTTCAGAAATGTACTTATACGGTATATTCGGTTTTGCATTAATTTTCGGAAATATTCCGAGAGGTGTTGCGTTTATAATCAATAAATTGTTCTGAATAATTTCTTTATTTAAATCATTATAATTCAACATTAAATTATTACTGATATTTTTTCCGGTAACAAAAGTATAATTGATATTCAACTTTTTAAGTCCGAAAGCTACTGCTTTTGCAGCACCTCCTGTCCCGAGAATTAATGCTGATTTTATATTATTGTTAAGATATTCTTTAATTGATGAAACAAAACCGTAAATATCAGTATTATAACCTTTTAGAAATAATGATTCGTTTATTTTATTGATTTTCACCACATTAACAGCACCAATTTCTTTGGCTTCTTCATCAATATCATCTAAATATTTTATAATATCTTCTTTATAGGGAGAAGTTACATTAATTCCTTTCAGTTTTTTTACTTTTGAAATTAAATCGGGAAACTCATTTATTGATTTAATTGGAAAGTTTGAGTATGAAACATCGGTTAAGTTTTCATTTTTGATTTTTTCGAGAAAAAAATTTCTCGAAAATGAATGAGTCAAAGGGTATCCGATTAAGCCGTAATGTTTCATTTAACCGGTACTTTTTTTTCAGCAAGTCGTTCGACAGCCCAAACAGAAAGAACACCGATTAAAATAAATGCAACAGCGAGTAATACATGCTTATCAATAACTTCAGGAAAATATCTTTCGTAACTGCTGATGACAGGCTCTCCGTTATTTTTCATAACTACAACACCGTTATCTCCTAAAATGTATTGTTCATTTTTCCATGGCCATAATATAAATAAAGAGCCCAAAATGAAACCGGTTAAAGAAGCAATAGTTTCATTCTTATATTTTTTATATACCCATGAAAGAATATTAGAAAATGCAGGTAAACCTATTATAATACCGATTGCAACCGGAAAAAGAACGCTAAAATTAAGTTCATTAACAGACTGAATCATAACAAGTTGATAATTTCCCATCAAAATCAGTATAAAAGACCCGGATAATCCGGGTAAAATCATACTAACGATAGCAACCATTCCGCATAATATCAAATAAAAGAAAGCATCATTTTCGGTTGCAGGATTCATAAATGAAATCCAAACAGCTATTGCCGTACCTACAATAAATGACAAAATAACCGACAAGTTGTATTTATCAACTGTTTTCCCTACAAAATATACAGAAGCCAAGATTAATCCGAAGAAATAAGCCCAAACATAAACAGGGAAATTATCAAACAGATAGCCTAATAGTTTTGCTAATGTAAATATGCTGACTAAAGCACCAAAAAATACAATAAACAGAAATAACAGATCAGTATGTTTTGCAAATTCTTTAAATTTAAATTTTAACAGTAACTTAAAGGCTTTCAGATTAAAAGATTTCAAAGAATCAATTAATTGTTCAAAAATACCGGTTATTAGTGCAATTGTGCCTCCTGAAACTCCCGGAATAACATTAGCAGCACCTATTCCGAATCCTTTAATAAACCAAGAAAATTTCTCCTTCATCAGATCAAATATAAATTGAAATGCAAAAATAAGAAAAACTAAATACTGACCTCATTGATTTTGAAAAAATATACTTTTAATCGCAGTTTATAAAAAAGATACGGTCTCCAGTCTCCAGTCTCCGGTCCACAGTCTCCAGTCCACAGTCCACAGTCATCAATATTTAGGTTTTGATTCTTCATAACTTTGAACGGCTCAAGTTTTAAATAATTGTGATTTTTACAATAATCTTTAGTGTTTTGTTATAATTAATACAGTATATTATAATTCAACAGCTAAATATACAGACATTTATGTTCTGCTTTACATTCGAAATACTGTCGACTGTGGACTGCCTACTGCTGATTTTCTGAAAACAATAATTAAATAATCTGTTTGCAGTTTTGCTGCTTTCAGTTATAACTCAATAATATCCGGTCTGCTATTACTCAACTTTTACAAACTTCTGTATTCTTACTCTATCTGAAACAGTAATTTTAATAAAGTAAGTTCCCTCAACAAAATCGCTTATATCTATAGTTTTTCCGGTTACATTGTTAAGAACAATCTTTCCTGTTATATCATAAATAATAATATTTTCAATTTCTTCCGGAATATCTATGTTAATTTCATTATGAACAGGATTAGGATACAGATTAAAAGCCGGTGATTCAACCGGATTATTTATTTCTGTTCCTTCAGTAGTAAGTTTCCATAATTCATTTCCTGCTGTTGTATAATCGGCACGAAAATACAAAGACCCGCTATAAATCTTAAAATCACAAGTGATTGACAACGGATCAGACATTGGGGCTATTTCAGGCATTAGTTTTTCTGTTCCGATTTCTGTTCCGTCAGTTACCCATAATTCTTCACCGTTTGTTCCGTCATCTGCTTTAAAAAAGAGTTTATTATTATATTCTGTAAAATAAGCAGGAGTTGAACTTCCTGCTCCCGAATTAATATCTTTAAGCATTTGTGTACCGTCTGTTGTGCCGTCTGTTATCCATAATTCATAACCATATGTTCCGTCATCTGCTTTAAAAAAGAGTTTATTATTATATTCCGTAAAACCATACGGACTTGAACTTCCTGCTCCCGAATATATATCTTTAAGCATTTGTGTGCCTACATAAGTTCCGTCAGTTACCCATAATTCTTGACCGTATGTTCCGTCATCTGCTCGAAAATAGAGTTTATTATTATATTCTTTAAAACCATACGGACTTGAACCTCCTCCCGAATTAATATCTTTAAGCATTTCTGTGCCTGATGTTGTGCCGTCAGTTACCCATAATTCATCACCGCTTCCGTCATCTGCTCGAAAATAGAGTTTATTATTATATTCTGTAAAAAATTTCGGAAATGAACCTCCTCCCGCATTTATATCTTTAAGCATTAGTGTGCCGGGTTCGGTTCCGTCAGTTACCCATAATTCATAACCGTTTGTTCCGTCATTTGCCCAAAAATAGAGTTTATTATTATATTCTGTAAAATAATTTGTAGATGAACTTCCTGTCGAATTTATATCTTTAAGCATTTCTGTGCCTGATGTTGTGCCGTCAGTTACCCATAATTCAGAACCGTTTGTTCCGTCATCTGCTTTATAATAGAGTTTATTATTATATTCCGTAAAACCATACGGACTTGAACTTCCTGCTCCCGAATATATATCTTTAAGCATTAATGTGCCTGATGTTGTGCCGTCTGTTACCCATAATTCATAACCGTTTGTTCCGTCATCTGCTGTAAAATATAGTTTACTGTTATATTTTGCTAAATTAACAGGATAAGAATCTCCTCCCGAATTAATATCTTTTAACAGTTCAAATGTTTGAGCTGTAGTGTTGAGGTTAAAAATAAAAGATAATACAATAATAATGTTTAATTTTTTCATGATTTTTAGTTTTTAGAGGTTTTTTAATTTTTTTTCAATATAAGTTATATTTATTAAAAATAAGTGTTTTTTTGATATGTGATCTAAATGATTAAATGCTTCCTGCCTGTCGGCAGACAGGAAATAACTGAAATATATGCAATTTGTATAATGTTTTAAAAACCGGTCAGACGGATATATTTTCAAAAAACATAACACCTTAATATCTTATTCTCAATTAATTGAGAAATCCGCCGGACCGATTTTCAAGCACATTAGACCTTTTTAATCAACTTTTACAAACTTCTGTATTCTTACTTTATCTGAAACAGTAATTTTAATAAAGTAAGTTCCCTCAACAAAATCGCTTATATCTATAGTTTTTCCGGTTACATTGTTAAGAACAATCTTTCCTGTTATATCATAAATAATAATATTTTCAATTTCTTCCGGAATATCTATGTTAATTTCATTATGAACAGGATTAGGATACAGATTAAAAGCCGGTGATTCAACCGGATTATTTATTTCTGTTCCTTCAGTAGTAAGTTTCCATAATTCATTTCCTGCTGTTGTATAACCGGCACGAAAATACAAAGACCCGTTATAAATCTTAAATTCAATAGTGTTTCCCAACGGATCAGACATTGGGGCTATTTCAGGCATTAGTTTTTCCGTACCTGATGTTGTACCGTCAGTTACCCATAATTCATAACCGTTTGTTCCGTCAACTGCACTAAACCAGAGTTTATTATTATATTCTGTAAAATAAAGGGGAGATGAACTTCCTGCTCCCGAATT
>JAIORR010000219.1 GCA_021108055.1 Candidatus Cloacimonadota bacterium | reverse complement strand
TTGTCGTGGCACAGCATTGCGAAGACAGAAGAGGGGATATTATTTACAAACATTCGGATGTCTTACGACAATCAGAAGTTTGACACTATTTCAAAAGCAGCATCTTACGAGTCAGCTCTTGTTTACCTGTTTTTAGTTTGTAGAAATAAATTCCTGATGAAACTGATTTGTCATTTGTGTCTTTTCCATTCCAGGTTACTGTGTGTTTACCTTCTTCAGCAATTCCTGAATAGAGTGTTTTAACTTTCTGACCTTTGATATTATAGATAATTAACTCCGTGTTCTCCGTGTGCTCTGTGGTTGAAAATTGTATTGTTGTTTCCGGATTGAACGGGTTGGGATAATTCTGGCATAAAATTTTATTCTCGTTCGGATTGATTTCGTTGTCATCTACATCCACAAGTATATATTCGATCTTCTGAGCATAGATATTGTAGATATCTGTTTTTCCGCTGGAACGTGTATCTTCCCAGATAACATAGGCATAATCATTATCTGAAATTGCCCTCGGGTTATTTTGACCTTTTATATCATTACAGATAAGGTAGCCGTTTGAAGGCCATTGAGTATTTCCTGTTGAGTTTATCATTTGACCATAAAGCGCAGATTCGGATCCGCCTGCATAATCTTCCCAGAAAATCATAAAATTCTCACCATTATACGTCATATAAGGATCTTCCTGGCTATTTGCTTTCGATACAACTTCAATCCCATTATCCTGCCAGATTTCAGTTCCATTTTCATCGTATTTCTGCATATAAATGTCGGTATCAACACCGTTACGAAAGTCTTTCCAGACTAAAAATAAGCCGTTATCATAGATCATATTAGAAGCCATTTGTTCCTCTTCGATACTTACAAGAGGAATACCGTCATCCTGCCACAATGTGTTACCTTCTTCCGTAATGACCTGACCATAAATATCCATTTCAAGGTTAACGTCTCTGGGATCTTCCCATATTATCAGAAGACCTTCGGGAACGATTATACCTCTTGGATTTGTCTGATTTCCGGAAGCACTGCAGATCAGGTTTCCATTATCTTCCCAGCCTGCAGCAGTATTACCATTTTCATCTATAAGTTTTGCATAAATATTATAATCTGAGGGAGTTCTATTTTCCCAGATAAAATATCTGCCAACCACATCTTTGATAACATCGTCATAGGGTAGATCGGCAATAGTAATTCCTTCCGTTCCCCATAGAAGAGATCCACCAGCATCGATCTTCTGAGCAGCAACTTTAACTACAGGATCAGACAAATCAAGGTTATAATCTGTCCAGGCAGCATAGAAATTATTTCCATCGTATGCTATTTTCGGTTCATCCTGACTTGAAACTACCGAGCATAGTGCAAGACCGCCATTATCCCACAATGAAGAACCATCAACAGAAACAGCTTGAGCAAAAACGTTGTTATTTTCAGTTCTGTTTTCGTTCCATACAACAGCAATTATATCGGTACCAACCGGAAAACAAGCATCAAGATATTCCTGATTATAGCCTGTCATATTTGTTATCGGTTGTCCATTATCTATTAAACCAAAAGATCCGTCATTATTTAAGATCTGCATATATGTCTGTATTGCAATACTGGAATTACGAGTATCTTTCCAGATAATAGCTTTTTCATTTCCATTTGTCATAAACATGTAATCTCTGGCATCTCCACACAATCCATAGTAGATCAACTCACCATTATCATCTAATAATGTATTTGCCGAGCTATCCATTACCTGGAGATAAATTCCTGTAGAACCTGTTCTGTTATCTCCCCATACAAGAAAAATATTATTTCCTGCTTTTTTTATCAACGGAGCAAATTGCCAATTAGTTGCATTGCAGATATTTTTTCCATTTGGAGTTAAAAGAACATTACCTGTTGAATTTATGTGCTGAGTATAGATATCGCCGAAAGGATGGTTTTCTATTCTTCCGTCTTCCCATGTTATCCATGCTCCGCCACTATCATCGCCGATCAATCTTGGATTTTCCTGATCATAAAGTTCAATCGCTATAGGAACAGCAGCAGCACTCCAATCCAGGTTTCCATTCAAATCGATTTTTTGAGAATAAATATCTGTAAAATCAGTAGAACTTTCGTTCCTTCCATCCTGCCAGATAATGATAGCACCATTATCGGAACTCTCTGTTATCCGGGGATTTTCCTGAACTCCCGAACCACTATAAACAGAGACATCGCTTCCCCACAGTAAATTTCCATTGATATCAATTCTCTGAGCGTAAATATCTCCGTCTTCATCGGAACGTTTATCTCTCCAGGAAATGATAAAATTACCGGAGCCGTCCGGAGCCATCTTTGGAGTTTCCTGTTCATTGGCTGCTCCGCAAACCAATACGCCGCTACCACCCCAAAGTAGATTACCATCCGAAGATATTCTCTGAGCATAGATGTCCTCATCAGACGCTAATTTATGATGCCAGACCATGATCGCACCACCAGTTCCATCTTCCCAGAAAGTATGCTGATTCTGGTTTCCTTCTTCATCGGTTATCGGGTTTCCGTCCGCATTCCATCCGGAAGCAATATTTCCGGAAGAAAGAATATGAGTTCCATAAATATCAGATGCAACACCATTTCTGTTATCTATCCATATCACATACGCACCGCCGCTGTTATCCGAAACAATGTTCAACGAAATCTGAATTTCTTCTGCAAGGCATAAAGGTACACCTGCGCTGTTCCAGAGCAGATCTCCGTTGCTGTTCAATTTCTGAACATAAATATCGCCGTCATCTTCATTACGGAAATCGACCCAGGCAATTATCACATTACCACCGCCCACATCTATCACAACGGGGTCTTCCTGGCGATTTATCTCACCATTTACCAGCAGGGCTTCTTCACCCCAGAGTCTATTTCCGTTCGCATCCATTTTCTGTGCCCAGAGGTCTCGATCACCAAAGCGTGTATCCGACCATACATAAACAACATTCCCGCCATCAACGGGAACTGCAGCCCTCGACCATTCTATGTTCACACCCTGACGCACCGGAACTTCTTCTGTCCATTGTATCTGTGCATTCAAAGTAAGAGCCGTAAACAACACTAATAGAATTAATAGATTTTTCATTTTTTAAATTCCTTTTTTTTATTTGATCATTAACATTTTCTTTACATTTAAATATTTCCCAGCTTTGAATTTATAAAAATAAACACCACTGGATACGCTTTTACCCGTTTCGTTTTTACCATTCCAGACAACAGAGTAATAACCCGGTTGTAATTTCTTTTCGACAAGTGTTTTTACTTTTTGACCTTTGATATTAAACACTTCAATTTTTACGTTAGATAATTTATCGGCTACGGAAAAAGAAATAGTAGTTTCCGGGTTGAAAGGATTTGGATAGTTCTGTTTAACTTCGGTAATTTTAGGAATCAATATATCATCCGGATCAGTCTGCTCATAACCCTCACCTTCCAGTGATACATAAACAACCGGATTGGCAGCAGCGTTACTGGAAATGGATAAAGTATCCAAAATAGCACCTACGATACTCGGGACAAATGCTATCAGAACATCCTGACTTTCTCCCGGCTCCAGATTGAAATTCGTAATATTCACAGAATAATCGATATTTTCATTCGTTATATCATATACTTCCAGAGTATTACTGCCTGTATTTGTGACAGTTAAAGTGTCTGTTACTTCTTCATCGATCAAAACCGAACCAAAGTCAAAACTATTCTGAGAAAGATCAATTATGGGTAAATCTGTAACAACAGATAAATTCACAGGAATAGTAACCGAATAGTTTTCCGGATCATTCGTTGTTACTGTCAGATTGCATAAGTAATCTCCCAGGTACAGGTCTTCCGAAGAAACATTTAACGTGATATTTTCTGTTTCTCCCGACGGAATATATCCGAATTGAGGATACACATCCAGCCAGTTGATAATTCTTGAAAAAGAAACTGCAAGCTGGTTTTCTACATAATTTCCATTATATACTATTTGAAGAAAATCAGAATTATTTTCATCCTGAATACCGATAGTTGCAGAATCTATTGTCCCGACCATAGTTCTATATTGGATCAGGAAGTTATCGTTCGAATAAAGAATAAGCTGGAAATCATAAGTTCCATTATAAGTACCGGGAAAGTGAATAACATCATCAAACCAGATCACCAGACTATCTGAAGTACTGTAATAATAGACATCTCCGCTCTGAAGCGGATCGAGGTCATCCCAGAAAGGTATGATGGCAGGACGCGGAGCATCCGGATGCGGAAGAGAAAGATTGTTCCATTCCTGATTATCATCTCCAAAACCGATCCAGCCATTTGGATTTATTCTGAACTGTGTATAAAGAGTCCCATAATACAGGAAATCAAAACCGATGGGCATCAGGCTGGTTCCTATGTCATTATGAGTAAATGTGACCTGCGTTCCCAAACCGGTAATATCACGCCAGTCATATTCGGGTCCGTCCGGTTCATTACTGTCTATCCAAACATAACCATAGTTATCCGGTCCACCCTGTCCCCTGCTTCTACCATCTTCACCTTCTACATATTCTTTGGAAATATTATAAACCAGGTTTGCTTCTCCTATATTAGAAATTTCCAGGATCGAAGAATCCGTAGAATTTTCCAGTAATGCAAACTGGAAACTATCCGGGTTGATAACGGCTTGTGCAGGGTTCTGCAGCATTCCACCTTCGGTGGTAAATTTGAGGGCCAGTCCATTTTGCAATTGTCTGGCAGCAGTTGGATATGAATTATTAAATGTATATTCCAGTCCGATAAGTCCTGTATGATCTTCCAGTCCCACAGTTGCATATTGTCCATGTTGAATGTGATAGCTGTAATAATCTCCCTGATCTACATTATTTATTGTTTCATACTGAAACACAAATTCAGCATCACCGGAGCAGGTTGGATAATGATCAGGATCAAATATTATAACCTGGAATGTTTCTTCTGCACTATTAAAGTCATTTTGAAGATGAGACCATTCCACAATAAACAGATTCGATGCAGTATCATGATAATAACAAACATGTCCGCTACTTGTTTTCAGGTCATCCCAGAAAGGAGCTATCATAGGAGAAGGACCAAGAAGGTCCGGCAGATGCCAGTTCATAAAGGAATACTGTTCTGTGACTCCCGGTGAGATCCAGCCATTTGAACAAACAGTTATAGAATTATAATTTATTCCATAAAAATTAAAATTGAAAGGCATACTTATGATTTCTATATCACCGGTATCTCCGGGATCATACATAGACATAGTAGTTCCGGGACCCCCATAAGTGGGATCTATCTCTACCCACGAATAAACAGGAGCCATATCATATTCCGTATCTTCACTATCATAACAATAATAGCCGTATCCATCGGGACCAAGCGGATCTGTGACTTCAACTTCTCCAACTTCCAGGATAAAAGTAACTTCGTTCTCATATCCATCTGAGTTCGTTAAAAGCAATTTTAATGGAATTTGAGAACCGGGTAGTGTCTGCAAATTCGCATTTATCTGGAAATTATTACCGCTATTTGATGCCTGACCTCCAGGATTAACATTATTAAAAAATCCTATACTATCTACCATTGTAATATTGGGACTTGTGGACATCAAAAGACCATCGACAGCATTAGCAGCGACTGTTCCGCCATTGTGAATTGTAACCACAAGTTCAACTGTTTCTCCGGGATCAAGGATACCGTTTGGATCATTAACTATCGTATAGCTATCAACATATAGATTAGCACCTGTTACCATCAGATAAATAAAGTCATTCCAGTCATTCCCATTTCCATCTTCAATGTGAATATTCAGTCTTATTTCCGCACCGCCAAGCGCAGTAGGAGAAATACTTATATCAAAGTCATCGGAAGAAAAAGCAGAATTACCTGCCGAGATATTTCCATAATCTTCGATATTATCACTAATTGTGATAAGGTCACTTTCGGAAGAAATGGTTGCTGTAACGGAATTTGCCGTAAGTAAGCCGAAGTTTTTCAATTTCACATTCAGTTCAATATCTTCCCCTGGATTGATATATCCATCTCCATTGCCAGAAGAAGTTCCGGAAGTATCATCATCGATCTGAACTTGGATAGCATTTACAAAGACATCACTTTGAACAATATCAAAACTTCCGAGATGCGGAATAAAATTATGTTTTGTAACCGTGAGGTCAACAGTTCCTGCAGATTCCGCACCAATAGGAAAAACGATCTTTCCATCACTGTCCGAATATCCTGTTTCAAATATATCATCATCTCCCATCAATATGGTTACCCATGCATTTTCCAACGTAACGCCCGAACTATTCTCAACCGTTACTTCGAGGTAGTTTGTTCCGATAGAAATTTCTGCGTCGTAAACTACATTCATAGCTTCCGGAATGCCTGTCCAAACTTCCATGCCGGGATCGCCCATCAGGTTATTCCAATACGATTTCTTCTCAACCCAATTGTATGGATTCTGCGGATAATTAAGGTATAAACCAACCTTTCCTCTTGTCAGCGCTCCACCCATATTGTATATCTCATCTAAAAATATTCCACAATAAGTTCCTGCGGAAACACAATTATTAAAACACGTATGAGTAGAAGAAGTTGCTGTACCGATAGCAGCAATCGCACCTTTTGGATCGGTGGGAGACCCAACTTTTAAGGCATATTCGCTTCTGCAATTACTTGTTCCTTCAAAATTACCTGTAGAGCAAGTAAGAAATACCATCACAGGAAGCATATAGCCATTACTAAGATTACCAATATCACTAATACCCCAACCACTCATGCCAATATAACCACGGTAATTAAAATAACTAACACCGTTGTTTATGGCATTATTCATTTGCGAGTCAAAAGGACTGGAATAAACTTCGGTATAATTATAGTAAGGTGCATTTGCTTCGATAATTTCTTTGATGTATTTATTAGTAATAATACAGGATTGTTCGGATGAACTCGGGTCACCCACTAACAAAGCTTTTTGATACCAGTTAGTTTGATCCATATATGGTTCTTTTTCATAATTTAGAATTTTAGCGATTATGGTTTGAAATTCAGTAATACTATTAAAAGAAAGACGTCCAATGAAAACATCTGCGAGAATATCATTTCCTTCCAAAAGAGTGTAATAATGATCTCCTGGGCCACTATAATAACCTGTTGGAATATTGTAGCTACCACCTGCATCCCCAACCAGGCAGACAAATTCAGGTGGATTTTCCCAGGTATCGTAAGCGGTTTGAATATAATTTTTTATTGTAGAAGAACTGGTTCCGCTGGTAAATCCCTGCGTATTTACATCGAATCCTTTCTGGTGTTTCCAATCGACAAGATATTGAAGATTTGTTTCTACCTGAGCAACAGTGGGATAAATAAAGAGGTAACTGGGATCCTGGTAGGTAATATCTCTTCCCAAAATAAACTCGTCATAATTCAATATCATAGAGCGATATAAAGGTTCATAAGCCCGGGATATTTTTCGATCTTGAGATTTGGTATTTCCCCCGCCCTGTTCTTCTACATTTATTACAATATCGATATTTTTAATTATCCTAATTTCTTTTGTCTCCGGGTTATACTGGAATGGATTTATAGAGACAGTAACAATGCGGATATTTCTGAGGATTGCAGGTTCTGTAATTTCCACTATTTGTGCTGGAAAGATTTCATTTCCAGAATAGAAATCTTCATTTTTCGTAAATTTATAGATGTTTGGTTGACCATCGATCTTTAATGGTTGTTTTGGATAAATAGTGATGTTGGGAATATATTCATCTTCTATAAAAGAAATTTCGTATGAGACAACACCCTGGTTCGGAACAGCAATTATCCTTGTGAATCTTGGAAGATCAGGTTTTCCTACTTCAATAAAATTACTTTCATCGGGATAAGATACTTTTTGATAGTTTTCATTATTTTCAGAAATACCATTCAACTCGTATCCATTTAAAAAAAACTGTAATCCGGTTGTTCTTTCTCCAAAAGAATTATGCTCAAATAATTCCCTGCTGGAATTTTCCGGAATATCTACCCAGGCTGCAAATACGCTTACACAAACAAGTAGAGAAATAAGACTAATAATATACTTTTTCACAAATCCTCCTAAATTAATCAAATTTGATAATATAGATGCCCTGTCTGGTCGAGGCAAATATCTTTCCATTTTTTAAAACTGCTTCGTATGTATATCCGATATCATCATTTTCCATATTATCCAGAAATACAGGATTGGAAATTTTGGAGATATCATACAAATAAACTCCACCTGCATGAGAACTTAAAACCAGGTAATCATTTTCCACATCAACCGTGTAAATAAGTTCACCTACTTCTTTTTCAATTACAAGTTCCGGTGCTTCTTTATCTGTAATGTTATAGATGGCAAATCCTGCTTCCCTGCAAGCTATTACAACATAATTGTCAACGATCTTTACATCGAGCGCTTCACCTGGTGTATCCATCGTACTTTTGATCTCTCCCGAAGATTTATCCACGATATGAAAGCCCATCTGCTCTGCCGCTACAACGAAATAATCCTCATTAGTATCAAACCCGCTGATAGAGTTCTGGAATTCATATACGGGCAGGGGATGCCATACTATATCAAATGAACCATAATGTAATTCATTTCCATTCGACCAGCAAAAATAGACTTCTTCATCGGCAGCATAAGATTTTATTTGATATACATTTCCTGTGTCACCACCCATCAGGAATATATAGTCAGGATTCGCTCTATCTGTGATATCAAAAACTTTTATACCCGCCGGGCTACCATACCTGTCATAAATAAAAAGCAGGTTTTTTTCATCTACTGCTGTGATCTTTCTGATATTTTCAAAAGGTACCGGAGTAGTATCAAATAAAGTATCTAAATGACAAACTTGATAATGAATTAAATAATTATAGATAGAAAAACCATTCTGGTCTTCTGCAATAAAAAGCAAGCTGTCTGAAACCGAAACATCACAGGCATATCCGCCAGTCGGTATCAAATGATCTATGCTCATTATTTTATTTAAAATAGAAGGCTCACTTGGTTTTGCACAGTAAATAAAGATCAATGGGATAATAACAACGAAAATTACAAATTTCCTTTTCATTAATACTTCCTTTCAATTTCTTATAAAGAATTGATTTTGATTATTGCATTTTTTATTCCAG